>JAKEGN010000048.1 GCA_022615525.1 Woeseiaceae bacterium | reverse complement strand
GGTCTCGAAGTACTCACCGAGATACTCGGCAACGCTCATGGTCCAGAAACGGATCGTTTCGTACATCCGGTCCTCGCCCATTTCCATGAACTTGCGGCCGAGCAGCAGCAGTTCACGAATATCCTTGGGTTTGAACGAAGTCGGGTCCGGCGGCGTGCGCAACAGGAAATCGCGGATGAACCGGCACTGGCGCATGGTATCCGTGGAATAGCGTATGTAGGCGTCGGCATCGCGCTTGGAGAAGCGCGCTTTTTCACGGTAGGAGACTTCGCTGTCCCAGTAGGATCCGAAGTAGTCGCCGTTCTGCAGGAAAGTCACCGAACCGCCGTAAGGCGTCACCTGCAGGCCGTGCCTGTGCAGCTCGAGTGCCCTGAAGATCTCCGGCCGCAACAGGCTGCAGACGTAGGAACAGTTCGAATATATCCAGTCCTTGTGGAGGTTGCGGCTGACCGCCGCGCCGCCGATGTAATCGTTCTTCTCGACGCACAGTACATTGAGTCCGGCCTTCGCCAGGAACGCGGCATTGGTCAGCCCGTTATGACCCGCACCGACGACAATTGCATCATAAGTTTTCATGAATCGAGGGCGTCCCGCTGAAATACATAAATAGAGACTGCCGGCGGTCGTTTCCGGCCGCCGCAGTCGTCAGTCCGATTGACTTTACCCGGTGTTGGTTTGCTTGCTGACCGGCGGCAGTTTTTTCAATGTAATGTCTACCGCACGCTCGAATTTGTCCAGAGTTTCGGCAAGACATTTCACATCATGAGCCTCGCACATGAACCACGGTTCGCGCGAGTCCGGCTCGACCAGGATGCCCAGCTCATGCAGCTCCTGCGCGAGGTTGTCGTAGAACTCGTAGTCCGAGTCCAGCCACGCCCTGTAGTTGCTTGGCGCCGTTTCATTGAAGAACAGCCCGGACATTGAAGGGTGGCCGGCGAAACTGTGCCGAATGCCCCGTGCAGCAAGAATCTTGCTCAGTCCCTGCTGCAGTGATTTTCCATAGCGTTCGATCTTCTCCAGCGCATCGGTCTCGTCGAGAATTTCCAGGGTCTTGTTGGCCGCCGCGAGAGAGACCGAATGCCCGGTGAACGTGCCGCCGTGCACCACCCCGTCGCCGATGCAACGCATCGCGTCCTCCCGCCCCGCAAGTACCGAGATCGGGTAGCCGTTGGCCATCGCCTTGGCATAAGTGCATAGGTCGGCCTTGACGCCGTACAACTGCTGCGCGCCTCCCTTGGCGACGCGAAAACCGGTTTTGACTTCGTCGATGATCATCAGGACATCGTGCTTGTCGCACAGCGCGCGAACGTCCTTCATGTATTGCTGTGTCGCTGCAATACCGCAACAATTGCCCATGATCGGTTCGATGAGGAATGCACCGATACGGTTGCCGTGCTTTTTGAATACGTCTTCTATGGCATTCGCGTCGTTGAGCGGCGCCGAATGAAACAGGCGCCGGGTAATCGCCGGAACACCTTCGCTGTACGCGAGCACCTCCGGCTCTCCGTCCGCCGGCTCCCACTCCTCAACGTCCGCATACCAAAGCACTTCATTGAATACCCCGTGATAACCGCCCTCCAGGACGATGTGCCCGTCCTTTCCTGTATAGGCACGGGCAACGCGCAGCGCCGCCATGACAGCTTCTGTCCCTGAATTCGAGAATCGTACGAGCTCGGCTGCGGGCACCATCTTGCTGATGCGGTTCGCGACTTCGTATTCGAGTTCGGTGGCGAGAGCAAAAACTCCGCCGATCTCCATACCGGCACGCGCGGCCTCGTCGACGCGCGGATCCGCGTAGCCGAGAATCGCAGGACCGTAAGCCAGCCTGTAGTCGATGTATTCGTTGTCATCTATATCCCAAAGGCGCGCTCCCTTTCCGCGCTTGGCATAGATGGTCTTCTCGTCGCCCCAGTAACGGAAGTTCGACGAAACGCCGAGCGGCAATTTCGTAATCGCTTTCCGGAATTGCTGGTTGGACTTCGCAAGGGATCGCATAAACACTCCAATAATTGGCATATCGCCGATTTTCATCGCCCGTTTTCATCGACTATTTTGCCACGAGGGTGCCCGCCGAGGCCAGAAAATGAATGAGTATTCATTCACTCTGTGGCAGGATTCACGGGTTCCGGGCACTCTGCGGACGGATACAGGCCCCTATGCGGCACGGTTTTGCGCAATTACTATGTAAAACCCGCGCCAGGACTCACAAATGCCCGTAATCGCAAGCAAAAGCACGCGCCGCACTGCAACAAAAGAAGAAAGGCGGCAGCAACTCATTGATGCGACAGTGAAATGCATAGCGCGCAAAGGGATCGGCAGCACCACGCTCGGCGATGTCGCGCAGGAAGCCGGCCTTTCGCAGGGCATCGTAAACCTGCATTTCAACAGCAAGGAAAACCTGCTGAACGAAACGCTGCAGTTCATCGCAGAGGACTACAAGGCGCAATTCGAGGCGACGCTGAACAAAGCGGGAACGGAGGCCGCCGAGAAACTGCTGGCACTCATGGAAATGGACCTGAAACCATCCATCTGCGACCGGCAAAAGTTAGCTGTTTGGTTTGCGTTCTGGGGCGAAGTGAAATTCGTTCCGACCTATCAGAAGGTTTGCGATGCGTACGACAGCGTGTACGACTCGGTCATCAACAACCTGTGCGAAACAATCATCAAGGAAGGCAATTACCGGCACGTGAAAGCAGCTACGGCAACTCACGCGCTGCAGTCGATGACTGACGGTCTGTGGTTGTCCTACCTGGTGAGCCCGAAGGCGTTCGACCGCGATGAGGCCATGGACGCCGTGTACAGCTACCTTCGCGCCGTTTTTCCCGATCACTACGAATAATTATTCAGCAAACCAGAACAAAGGACCGTGATTGAAAATCCAATTGAGTGGCAGCGCGCTCGCGTGGCAGACGAAAGCTCGCCAGTACGCTGACGAGTACCTGCAACCGCACGAAGTCGAAGCGGAAATGAACGGCGGCGTGCTGCCGGAAAAGGTCACGAAGCGGAACAAGCAACGCGCGATAGAACTCGGTTTCTCTGCAATGGACGTGCCCAAATCGCATGGCGGCCTGGAGTTGCCGCTGCTTGACCAGGTTGCTGTCTGGGAGCAGCTGGGGCGCGTGACAAATGCATTGTCATGGTGTTTCTCCGAGCCGCAGAGCTGGATGTTCGATGCCTGCAGCGAATCGCAGATTCAGACCTACGTGCTGCCTATGATGCACGGCAAGCGCAAGGACTGTTACGCCATCACCGAGGCGGGACCCGGCTCCGACGTTGCCGGGCTGGATGCCACGGCGCGGCGCGATGGCAAAGACTACCTGCTGAATGGCGAAAAATGGTACGTGACCAGTGCCAACCTCGCGGACTTTTTCTGGTTCCAGGCGAAGATCAGCGACGAAGACGAAGATGCCTTGTTTCTTGTCGACCAGGGAACGGCCGGCATCGAGATGATCGCCTCGCCGTTGTTCAGTCATACCTACGCCTCACACCACCCGACCTACCGGTTCACCAATGTGCGCGTGGCGGCGGACCGCCGCGTCGGAAAGCCGGGCGATGGCATGGCCTACACGCACAGCTGGTTTCGCCATGAGCGCCTGATGATCGGCGCGCGCTGTTGTGGTGCAGCCGCCCGCCTGATCGAGGACGCATTGGAATTTGCGCAGGGACGCATCGTCGATGGCCTGCCGCTCAGCGAGAAACAGGCGATACAGTTCATGCTGGCCGACAGCGCGACGGAACTCTGGGCATCGCGCCTCATGACTTACGAAGCCGCCGCCGCGGCAGACCGCGGTGAGGACCTGAAGGCGATCCACAATCGATGTTCCATGGTCAAACTGTACGTGTCCGAAATGGCGAATCGCGTAGCCGATCGCGCCGTGCAGATATTCGGCGGCCGCGGCTATATGCGAGAGAATGTCGCCGAGCGTTTTTTTCGCGAGCTGCGCGTAGATCGGATATGGGAGGGCACGAGCGAAATTCAGCGCCTGATTGTCGCAAGGAGCCTGTTGAAACGCGGGCTGGACAATATGTAACGGCTTGTGGTGTCGTGGCGCCAGTGATTCAATCGGGGTGATATGGGGCGACTACCAACATCGATCGCTTGCAGTATCGTGGCGATGCTCGGACCAAGCGCTTGCTCCACCGACAAGACCGCGGAAACCGCGAGCAACGCGCGCGTCGTGAATGTCTACAACTGGGCGGATTACATTGCGCCGGACACGATAGAAAAATTCGAGGCCGAGTACGGCATCAAGGTCAACTACGACATCTATGACTCCTCCGAAGTCATCGACGTAAAGATGCTGGCAGGAAACAGCGGATACGATGTGGTTGTGCACAGCAGCCAGTTTTCTTCCCGGCTCACCCCGATCGGTGTTTACGAGAAGCTCGATTACTCGCGTATTCCCAACGTGAAGCACCTCGACGCGGAGATCATCGCGAGAACCGATTCCTACGAGAAGACAGTCGGTTATTCCATGCCCTACCACTGGGGCTCGACCGGCTATGCGTGGAACGTGGATATGGTTCGGCAGAGGCTGCCTGACCATCCGATGGACAGCTCGGACGTCCTGTTCGACCCGGCCGTGATTTCAAAGCTGGCAGACTGCGGAGTGAGTTTTCTCGACGGCGCGACCGACCTCATTCCCATGGTTCTTGCCTACCTCGGCCGGGACCCCAACGCCGTCGATGACGAGAATCTTGCGGCCGCCGAGGCCGCGCTGAAAGCCGTACGGCCCTATGTGCGCTATTTCAGCAACCAGAAAATGATGATCGACTTGCCGAACAAGGAGGTCTGCGTCGCGATGAGCTGGTCCGGTGACTATATACAGGCATCCCGCCGGGCCGCCGAAGCGAACATCGATATCGAGTTGCGTTACACGATGCCGAAGGAAGGGTCGGGACTCTGGGTCGACGGCGTGTACATGCCCGCCGACGCACCGCACAAGGACAATGCTTACCTGTTCATCAACTTCCTGTCACGGCCCGATATTGCGGCCGATATCGCAAACACGGTTTTCTATGCCAACTCCAACAAATCCGCACGCGAGCTCATGCTTCCGGAATTGTTGAATGATCCGGCGATTTACCCGGATGAAGATGGCTGGACCAGGCTCTACCCCGTACTGACGGTGGACCCGAAGCGGGAGCGGCCGCGGACGCGAGTGTTCGCGCGCGTGAAAAGCGGAATCTGACCCCGCAACAATCCTGAGAATAACCAGAACATGGCAGGGAACGGCGCAAGCAGTACTCCATTCATCGAAATCCGGGACGTCAGCAAGTACTTCGGCGACTTCGCGGCCGTCGACTCGGTCAGCCTGACGATCGGCAAAGGTGAATTGTTCTCGATACTGGGTGGGTCCGGCTGCGGCAAAACCACCCTGCTGCGCATGCTGGCAGGATTCGAAGTGCCGACCAAGGGCCGCATTCTTATTGATGGCGTCGATATCACCGAGATGCCGCCGTACGAAAGACCGGTCAACATGATGTTCCAGTCGTACGCCATCTTCCCGCACATGACTGTCGAGAAAAACGTGGCCTACGGCCTGGAAAAGGAAGGCATACCCCGTGAGGAAATAAAACGCCGCGTGGGTGAGATGCTGAACATGGTGCAACTCGGCGCATTCGCTGCGAGAAAACCGCACCAGTTGTCAGGCGGCCAGCGCCAGCGGGTTGCACTGGCGCGCGCCCTGGTGAAACGGCCGAAGGTGCTGCTGCTCGATGAGCCGCTGGCCGCGCTGGACAAGAAGCTGCGTGAGCGTACCCAGTTCGAGCTCATGAGCATCCAATACAAGCTCGGTATTACCTTCGTCGTCGTGACGCACGACCAGGAAGAGGCCATGATCTTGTCCAGCCGTATCGCCGTGATGGACAAAGGCCGCTTGATCCAGGTCGGGACACCGAAAGAGGTCTATGAGTATCCGAACTGTCGATTCGTCGCCGACTTCATCGGCAACATCAACATGTTCGAAGGAACCGTGGTCGATGTCGATGGCGACCGCGTCCGGGTCAACTGCAAGGATGCCGGCGGCGAGCTGGTGGCGTTGTCGGATTCGCCGCCGTTGGCCGGGTCGGCGGTATGCGTCGCGGTGCGGCCAGAAAAGATATTCATCAGCCAGAACGAGCCTGAGAATTCCGAAGACACGCGCCTTGCCGGAGTGGTCGAGGATCTCGGCTACTTCGGCAACCTCTCGCTGTACCGGATTCGCCTCGAGGGTGGCCGGATCGTGCAAGTCAGCGCCCAGAACCGGCGCCGCTCGGCGGAGCGATTCCTTGAATGGGATGACAAGGTGTTCATTTCCTGGCGTCCGCGCAGCGCCGTTCTGTTGACCGACTGAGCCGGCATCGTGAGCACGGCAGCCGGACTCCGACACGACCTGCTCTGGCAGAAAGTTACGATCGCCATTCCCTATGTCTGGCTGCTCGTGTATTTCCTCGCGCCCTTCGCCATCATCCTGAAAATCAGCCTTGCCGATCCCGTAATCGCGCAGCCGCCATTCACGCCGTTTTTCGACAGCCAGGGCGACATTACTGCCACCTCGGACAATTACTCGTTCCTCCTGACCGACAAGTTGTACGCCGTCACCTACCTGAAGTCTGTTTTCATGGCGTTGGTTGCGACCCTGTTGTGCCTTGCGCTGGGCTTCCCGATGGCTTACGGCATCGCCCGTGCCGACGAGAGCACCCGAAACCTTCTGTTACTGCTAATCGTGCTGCCGTTCTGGATTTCGTTCCTGCTGCGCGTCTATGCCTGGATGGGCCTGCTGAACAATTACGGTGTGATCAACAACGTGCTGATGTGGCTCAACGTGATCGACAAGCCGATTGCGTTCATGTACACAGACTTCGCCATCTACGTCGGGCTCGTTTACTCCTACCTGCCATTCATGGTCCTGCCGCTCTACGCGACCCTCGAGCGAATGGATCTCGATCTCGTCGAGGCTGCGCAGGACCTGGGCGCGAGGCCGTCGCAGGCATTCTGGGACGTAACCTGGCCACTTGCGCGACCAGGCGTCATCGCCGGCTGCCTGCTGGTTTTCATCCCGGCGATGGGCGAGTACGTCATCCCCTACCTGCTCGGTGGTCCTGAATCGCTGCTCATCGGCAGGGTCCTGTTCGATGAATTCTTCGTCAACAGGGACTGGCCGCTTGCCTCCGCCGTTGCAATCGTGCTGCTGCTCATCCTGGTCGTGCCGATCGTTTTCCTGCAGCGCAGCCAGGCGCGTGACGCGGAGGGCCACGCATGAAACCCCGCTCCCGGTTCATATTGTCGGTGCTGGCCTTCGGTTACGCCTTCCTTTACCTGCCGCTCGCGTCCGTCATCGTGTACTCTTTCAACGACTCGAGACTCGCGACGGTGTGGGGCGGATTCTCGACACGCTGGTACGGCGAGTTGCTGGACAATGACCAGGTACTGGACTCGGCTTTTCTCAGTCTGCGCATTGCGTTGACGGTCGCAACGCTCGCGACCATTTTCGGCACGATGGCTGGCATGGCACTGTCACGTTTCAGCCGCTTCCGTGGCCGCACGCTGTTCAGCGGTATGATCACCTCGCCAATGGTCATGCCGGAAGTGATCACTGGCCTTTCGTTGCTGTTGCTGTTCGTCAGCATGCAGCAACTGGTCGGCTGGCCGGCACAACGCGGTTTCGGCACGATAACCATAGCCCACACGACATTCGCCATGGCGTACGTGGCCATCATTATTCAATCGCGACTGAGTGCGATGGACGAGTCGTTGGAGGAGGCGGCGATGGATCTCGGCGGCCGCCCGTTGCGCGTGGTATTCGACATCACCCTGCCGCTGATCGCACCCGCAATGATCGCCGGCTGGCTGCTGGCATTCACGCTGTCACTCGATGACCTCGTGATCTCGAGCTTCGTCTCCGGACCCGGTGCGAGCACCCTGCCGATGCTGATCTTCTCCAAGGTGAAACTCGGTGTCACCCCGGACATCAATGCGCTGGCAACGCTGATCATCCTGTTCGTATCGAGCGGCGTACTGATCGCCTGGTGGGTGTCGCGCCGCTCGCAGCGCCAGTCCGCCTGATCACTGCGTGTCACCTGTAGGAGCGAGCAGTGCTCGCGACGCGATGACAGGAACCGCGCCAGGTTGAAGCTCCGCGTTGCCAGCATTGCGAGGTCGCGAGCACTGCTCGCTCCTACAGGGGAATCCCGAGACGGCGACACGACGGTATGCCTTACGAGCGCGTTAAGATTTCTGAGTGAGAAGGGCATACCGGCGCAATGCCGGCGGGAAACCCTGGATCAGCATCGCTGTCGCGAGCACTGCTCGCTCCTACAGCGCAAGCCCAGCAACGATGGGGCGGGTCGCCGCCGTGGCTGAACTGTCAGGGGCCGCGGAGCTGCTTCAGGATCCAGTCTACGTAGATGCCTTCGGCTTTTTCCATGCCGGAGAATCG
>JAKEGN010000047.1 GCA_022615525.1 Woeseiaceae bacterium | reverse complement strand
GACCTCGTGGTCGGCCTGCCATGGGTTGACCAGGCGACCGTGGCGCGGCGCTGGCCCAACCGGCTGCAGATCACGGTAACGGAGCAGACACCTGCCGCCTGCTGGGGAGAACGCGGTTTGCTAAATACGCGCGGCGAATTGTTCATCACGGATGCACGACACATCCCGGCCGAACTGCCGCGACTGAGCGGCCCGGAGGATCAGGCAGCTGCAGTTGCCAGGCGCTACCTGCAAATTCGCGAGCAGCTGATCCCGATGGGACTCGATGTACGCCGCTTGCATCTCGATGCGCGCGGCGCCTGGGACATGACATTGCAGAACGGTATCGGCGTCAGGCTCGGACGACAGAATGTCGATGAGCGGACCACGCTGTTTCTCGAGGTGGTTGCGGACATTGTCTCGAGCCGCGAGGCGGACATCGAGTTTGTCGACATGCGCTACAGCAATGGATTCACGATCGGCTGGAAGAAAGGGTCGGGGTCACCGAAGGAAATGCCACAGGAAACGGATGAAAAAATGGTTGCGGGAAGGATCGGCTGAGTGAATAAACGCGCAGACAAGAACCTGATTGTCGGACTGGACATCGGCACGTCGAAGGTGGTCGCGATCGTGGGGGAAGTCAATTCCGACGGCAGAATCGAAGTTGTCGGCATCGGCTCACACCCGTCACGCGGCCTGAAGAAGGGCGTGGTCGTCAATATCGAGTCGACAGTGCATTCGATACAGCGCGCTGTCGAAGAGGCGGAGCTGATGGCCGGCTGTGACATTCACTCGGTCTACACCGGCATAGCCGGAAGTCATGTGCGCAGCCTGAATTCCCACGGCATTGTTGCAATTCGCGACAAGGAAGTGAGCGCGGGAGACGTCGATCGTGTCATCGATGCGGCGCGTGCCGTTGCCATCCCCGCGGACCAGAAGATTCTCCACATCCTTCCGCAGGAATTCCTGATCGACAACCAGGAGGGCATCCGGGAGCCGATAGGCATGTCGGGTGTCAGGCTCGAAGCCAAGGTTCACATGGTTACCGGCGCCGAAAGCGCAGCACAGAACATCGTCAAGTGCGTGCAGCGTTGCGGTCTCCAGGTCGAGGACATCGTGCTGGAGCAACTCGCGTCGAGCTATTCGGTGCTCACGGACGACGAGAAGGAACTCGGAGTCTGTATCGTGGACATCGGCGGAGGGACCACGGATCTTGCCGTGTTTCTCGGCGGTGCAATTCAGCACACGGCAGTCATCCCGATTGCCGGTGACCAGGTAACCAATGACATTGCCGTTTCAATGCGCACGCCGACGCAGTATGCCGAGGAAATCAAGATCAAATACGCGTGCGCTCTTTCGCAGCTGGCAAATCCTGACGAAACGATCGAGGTGCCAAGCGTCGGCGAACGTCCGCCACGTCGCCTTGCCAGGCAAACGCTGGCCGAGATTGTCGAGCCGCGATTCGAGGAGCTGTTCGGCCTGATTCGCGATGAACTGCGCCGCAGCGGCTTCGAGGAGCTGATTGCAGCAGGCATCGTCATCACAGGCGGCAGCGCGAAGATGGAAGGCGCTGTCGAACTGGCTGAAGAAGTATTTCACATGCCGGTACGACTTGGATTGCCGCAATACGTCGATGGTCTGTCCGATGTCGTGCGAAACCCGATCCATGCAACCGGCGTCGGACTATTGCTTTACGGTTATGAAAACCTGTCACGACGGAATCGGCGCAGTGCGCCGGTGGGCGGCAACATCGGCGAGGTGCTGCAGCGGATGAAGGCGTGGTTTCAGGGACAGTTTTAGGCAGGGATTCCCGGAGGTAACTTCGGGATTGTTTTTAACGAGTGAGTGCTGGAATCAAAATCAGGGAACCTGAGCGGAGGAATTTCAATGTTCGAACTAATGGATGCGCATAGCCAGAGCGCTGTCATAAAGGTTATCGGAATCGGGGGTGGCGGTGGCAACGCGGTCGCCCACATGGTCAATTCCGGTATCGAAGGGGTCGATTTCATCTGCGCGAACACGGATGCGCAGGCATTGAACAGCGCACGTGTCCGGACCGCGCTGCAAATCGGTTGCAACATTACAAAGGGACTGGGCGCGGGTGCGGACCCTGACGTCGGTCGTCAGGCGGCGATGGAAGACCGCGACCGGATCCAGGAAGTGATCGAAGGTGCGGACATGCTGTTTGTCACAGCCGGCATGGGCGGCGGTACCGGCACCGGTGCGACGCCGATCGTCGCGCAGGTGGCCAAGGAACTGGGCATCCTCACCGTTGCGGTCGTGACCAAACCATTTCTCATGGAAGGTCGCAAACGCATGGCGATTGCCGAGCACGGCATATCGGAACTCGGCAAGTATGTTGATTCGCTCATTACGATCCCCAACGAGAAACTGCTGCAAGTTTTGGGTGGGGAGACAACACTGCTCGATGCGTTTCGTGCCGCCAACCAGGTATTGCAGGGAGCGGTACAGGGTATAGCCGAGCTGATCACCCGTCCGGGCCTGATCAACGTCGACTTCGCGGACGTAAGAACCGTCATGGCGAAAATGGGAATGGCGATGATGGGCAGCGGCGTGTCATCGGGTGAGGGTCGTGCGCGTGAAGCGGCAGAGGCAGCGATCTCGAGCCCCTTGCTCGAGGACATCAACCTGGCAGGCGCTAACGGTATCCTGGTCAACGTAACGGCCGGCATGGACCTATCGATCGGTGAATTCCAGGAGGTCGGCAATACCATCAAGGAGTTTGCAGCCGACGATGCCACGGTGGTCATTGGAACGGTCATCGATCCGGACATGAAGGACAGCATACGCGTGACGGTCGTCGCGACGGGGCTCGGCCAGAAGGCCGCGCAGAGCGAGTCACCCATGCGTGTCGTGCGTCGCCAGCCGGAGTCGCTGGAGCCGAACTACGCCAGCCTCGACAAGCCTACCGTGCAGCGTAAGCGTGCCGTCGGTGATGGCCTGGAAGACGGCTTTCGCGACGAGCTACTGGATATTCCGGCGTTCCTGCGACGACAGGCCGATTGAGCCTCGCGATTTCGGCACAGGCAAACTCACTCGGCCCGTGCCGGCCATTGTGCCCGGACTCCGCCCGGGCAAATGTAACGGGGCAGACCCGCAAGG
>JAKEGN010000046.1 GCA_022615525.1 Woeseiaceae bacterium | reverse complement strand
GCCCGACGTCAAATCCGCAAAGATTCATGCTCGAGCCGCCTTGGGCAATTTGCTGCTGTGATGCTGCCTGGCCGCCACGATGAAGCCGGCGAACAACGGATGCCCGTCGCGCGGATTCGAGGTGAACTCGGGGTGAAACTGGCTTGCGATGAACCACGGATGTCCGGAGAGCTCGGTGACCTCGACCAGGTCATCGACAGACGATCCGGAAAATACCAGCCCTGCCTTTTCGAGTATCGCGCGATAATTATTATTGACTTCATATCGATGCCGGTGGCGCTCGAAGATTTCGCTGCGCCCGTACACCGTCGCCGCAAGTGTCCCGGGCTTCAGGAATACTTTTTGCGCACCGAGCCGCATGGTGCCGCCCAGGTCCGACTTTTCACTGCGGTGCTGGGTGTCCCCGCTTGGCGTCTGCCATTCGGTTATGAGAGCAACTACCGGATGCGGTGTCGCCTTGTCGAATTCGGTGCTGTGGGCGCCTTTCAGTCCTGCCAGGTGCCGCGCCGCCTCGATGACGGCAAGTTGCATGCCGAGGCAGATGCCGAGGTACGGGACCTTGTTCTCACGGGCATATTGAACTGCCTTGATCTTTCCCTCGATACCGCGGTCGCCGAAGCCGCCCGGCACGACTATGCCGTCCATACCGCGCAGGCAACCGGCACCCATGTTTTCGATCTGCTGCGCTTCGAAATAGTGAATATTGACGCGAGTCCGCGTGTGGATACCGCCGTGCAGCAGCGCCTCGCTCAGCGAAATGTACGAGTCACGCAAATCGACATACTTGCCGACCATGGCGACGTTGACTTCGCCGTCCGGGTTTTGCTTTGCGGCCACCACTGCGTCCCATTCGCTCAGGTCCGCGGGAGGCAGATCCAGGTGCAGTTGCCGCACGACGATGTCGTCCAGGCCCTGCTCCTGCATCATGCGGGGAATCTTGTACAGGTCATCGACATCGATCGCGGAAATGACCGCCTTCTCCTGGACGTTGGTAAACAGGGCAATCTTGCGCCGCTGTTCCTGTGGCAGGGGCTTCTCCGAACGACAGACGAGAATGTCCGGCTGGATACCGATCGATCGCAACTCCTTGACGGAATGCTGTGTCGGCTTGGTCTTGATCTCGGACGAGGTGGCGATATACGGCACCAGCGTGAGATGCACATAGACCACGCGATCGTGGCCCATCTCCACGCCCATTTGCCGGATGGCTTCGAGAAACGGCAGGGATTCGATGTCGCCAACCGTGCCACCGATTTCGACCAGGCAGATATCCGCATCGCCGGCGCCGCGCCGGACGCTTTCCTTGATCTCGTCCGTAATGTGTGGAATGACCTGTACGGTTGCCCCGAGATAATCACCGCGTCGTTCCTTGCCAATGACGCTTTCATAGATACGCCCGGTGGTGAAATTGCTGTTCCGCCCGGTAGTGGTCCGGACGAAGCGCTCGTAATGTCCCAGGTCCAGATCCGTCTCGGTGCCATCGGCCGTGACGAATACTTCGCCGTGCTGGAACGGACTCATGGTGCCAGGATCCACGTTGATGTAGGGGTCCAGCTTGATCATGCTGATGCGGAGCCCGCGCGCTTCGAGTATGGCGCCGAGGCATGCGGATGTGATTCCCTTGCCCAGAGACGACACCACACCGCCGGTGATGAACACGTAAGATGTCATTTACAAGCCCTGTGAACTCAGGTGCCGGGAAACAATAAAGGGCCAGAGCAAAACGCAGTCTCCCGGACTTGCCATGGGTACCGCGCTTGTTCCGACCCTTGCAGAGCCTCCATCAGGAGGTTCTGTTAAAGAACCCGTCGGTCAATGAAAGACGGTGTTACAAGTTATCAGATCGACGCTGGCATCACAATGCGCATCAGTAGAGCGCCGGCCGATTGCGCCAATGCACGGCATAGCCGTCGCCGCCCGAGAATTCCGCGGCCAGCCATAGATCCGCGACCGCCACCAGCCGGTCTCCGGCATACAGGAGCGGGATGCGATCACGCATCCAGGGCACGATCCCGGCTTCCTGCAACAGTTTCTTGAGCTTGTGGCGATGTGCCTGGCCGCGAAGACCGATCTCCTCGCCACCGACACGGTAACGGATTTGCAGGCCTTCTTCGGCAACGGAACACTCGATACCGCCATCGTCCGACGACTTCAGAACCAGGGTCCCCTGCCCAACACCCAGCTCGATCGTCCGGTCGGGCCGCAACAGGTCGCCGGGACAAGGCCCGAGTTCCGGCATGGGTGCAAGTATGTGCAGGTGATCGCGGTAGCGTCGAAATTCGCCGCCGGGCCAGGTTACCAGGGGCTGGGCGTCCGGTCGCGCCGGGATGAGTTCGTGCACGGCCTGGTACAGCCGGGTTGCGGGTGGTGCCGGCAAGCCTAGTCGATGGACGGCACGGCGCAGCGCATTGCGCTGGCGCGCGGCGGAATGGCCGACAAACGTACCGATGTCCAGGCGATCGGGGGATGGAGAAGACTTAAGGTCGAGATCGGCCAGTTCTGCCAGCAAATCACTCGCCTCGGCGGCCAGATCCGCGCTCTGGCGCAGGCGCGTTGCCGCCGCTGGCCATCGGGCGGCAAGCAGCGGCATTACCTCCCGCCGCAGGTAGTTTCGATCGAATGCGGTATCGGCATTGGACGGATCGTCAATCCATCCGAGCCGATGCTGATCGGCATAGGCGCGAATTGCCGATGCGGGCACACCGAGCATCGGTCGCACCAGGTGGCCGCGGGCGAACTCCCGGATCGGCGAGATTCCCGAAATACCGGTCAGGCCGCTGCCGCGAAGCAGGTTGAGCAACAGGGTTTCTGCCTGGTCGTGTTCATGATGGGCGCTGATAAGCCAGTCGTGCTCCAGCATCAGGCTGCCGAGTATTGCGTAGCGCGCTTCACGCTCCGCTGCTTCAGGACCTCCCGGAGACTTGTGGCTGACTTCGATCTTGCGTGATGTGTATTCGACGCCGAGATCGCCTGCGACCCGGCGACACCGTGCGTCCCAGTCGCCCGAATCCGGATGCAGCCCATGATCGACGTGCACCGCGAGCAGCGGGGTCCCAGGCATGGACTTGCCGGTTGCCAATGCATGCAACAGGACCGTCGAGTCGATACCGCCGCTGAACGCAACGAGGTAACGGCGCGGTTTATCGGCAATGGCTTCGAATTCAAGCAGGCGATCATGCAGGTATCGGGCATCGAAATTCATTGGACAACCGTTTCAATCCTGCGCCACAAAACGGAGCTGCTCCGCTGTCGCCGCCCATTCGATGATTGCTTCAGCCTTCTTTGAATTGCCCGAATGCGGCAATCCGGCGCCGGCGTTGCTCGAGCAGCTGATCGATGTCCAGCCTGTCAACATCGGCAAGGTACTTGATGATGGCATTTCGAATGACTTCGGCGGCCGCTTCCGGATCGCGGTGCGCCGCTCCGAGCGGTTCCGGCAGGACGGCATCCACCAGACCGAACTCATTCAGGCTCTGAGCGGTGATGCGCATCGCTTCGGCGGCCTCCGCGGCCTTTTCCGCACTCTTCCACAGGATCGATGCACAGCCCTCAGGGGAGATCACGGAATACACACTGTACTGCAACATCAGCAATCGATCGCCGACGCCGATGGCCAGCGCCCCGCCGGATCCACCCTCGCCAATGACGACATTGATGATCGGAGTACGCAACCCGGACATGAGGTACAGGCTATACGCGATCGCTTCGCTTTGGCCGCGCTCCTCTGCGCCAACGCCGGGATACGCGCCGGGAGTATCGATGAAGGTCACGATTGGCAGTGAAAACCGTTCCGCAAGTCGCATCAACCGCTGCGCCTTGCGATAACCTTCCGGCTTCGGCATGCCGTAGTTTCGTCGCACGCGCTCCTTCGTGTCCCTCCCCTTCTGATGGCCGATGAACATGATCACGCGGCCGTCGACGCGTCCCATGCCGCCGATGATCGCCGGATCGTCGGCGTACATGCGGTCACCGTGCAATTCCTGGAAGTCCGGAGAGATTATTTGCAGGTAATCTGAGGTATACGGACGCATCGGGTGACGCGCAATCTGGGCAACCTGCCACGAGCTGAGTTTGGAGAATATGCTCTTGGTAAGCGCTTTGCTCTCGGCCTTGAGCCGCGCAACCTGTTCCCCGATGTTGATTTCCGGATCGTCTCCGACGAATCGCAATTCCTCGATCTTCGCTTCGACTTCAGCGATAGGTTGTTCGAAATCGAGAAATTTTAGATCCATGTTTCACATCGTCCCGGCGAAGAACAATTGGCAATACATCATGGCCGCCTGCGTACACACGGCGACTCTACATTAATTCCCGACCGGGTGTGTAGACAAATCGAATACAGTTCTGGCCCAGCAATTCGCCAAGTTTGTCGCGCAATTCCCTGCTCGGGCGCACGCTCCATTCCGGGCCCAGGCTCAATCTTGCAGCAGCGCTGCTTCCCGTGTACTGCACGGCGACGTCACAGTGCCCCTTGCGAAACGGCAGCAGCACGTCGTGAAGCTGGACGAGCAGTGCCCTCCCGGAACCGTTCGGCGACAGGTTGAGAATCATGCTCTTCGCGCGGGTCTCGATGACGCGATCGATGTGCAGGATGTTTCTGGCGTTGACCTGCCAGGCGCCGTTGAAATCGTCGTACCTCAGACTGCCGCTGACAACCACGATCTCGTCCTTCTCCAGAAGGTGGCGAAACTGCTGAAACGCCTCGCTGAAAAGGCTGACTTCCAGCCGGCCCGTATTGTCGTCCAGCACCACCGTGAAGCGATTGCCGCGTTTGCGAATATCCATGATCAAACCCGCAACAACCACGTCCCGTCGAGCCTGTGCGTAATTTCGTTCCCCATTGCTCATTGGCTGCGGCTCGGAGCTGATGTCTGCCAGCGTGCCATCGACGAAGTGCTGTGCATCGCCCCGAACGGAGTCAAAGGGATGTCCGGTCAGGTACAGGCCGAGCGCTTCCTTCTCGTTCAGCAGCAATTCCCGGTGCGACCATTCGGCGAGCTCGACGGTCTCCTCTGCAGTATCGGTTTGGACAGCCGCGGGAACCCCGAACATGTCGTTCTGGCCTGCTGCCCGGGCACGCGCCTCCTGGTCCGCGCCCTTGAGTGCCGCAGGAAGCCGATTCACCAGGCTGCGTCGCGTGGAGCCGAACTCATCCATCGCACCGGATTTGATTATCGCCTCGATTGCGCGTCGATTCACTTTCTCCAGATCGATGCGCCGGCAAAATTCCGCCAGGCTGCGAAATTTTCCGCGTGCTGCGCGCTCACTGACCACCGCGTCGACCGCGCTTCTGCCAACGCCCTTGATCGCACCGAGGCCGTAGAGTATCGATTCCCGATCGGCCACGCTGAACTGGTAGGCTGATTCGTTTATCGACGGCGGCAGCAATTGCAGACCGATCTGCCGGCAATCGTCCTTGATCATGACGAGGCGATCCGTGTTGTCGAGATCGGCGCTCATGACAGCGGCCGTGAATGCTGCGGGGTAATGTGCCTTCAGGTATGCGGTCTGGTACGAGAGCAACGCATACGCCGCCGAATGCGACTTGTTGAAGCCATAGCCGGCAAACTTCTCCATCAGGTCGAAGATGCGGGTTGCGGTATGCTGGGCAACACCCCTCTCGCATGCGCCGCTGACAAAAACCTGGCGCTGCTTCGCCATCTCTTCAGGCTTCTTCTTGCCCATGGCACGGCGCAGGAGGTCGGCACCTCCAAGCGTATATCCCGCAAGTACCTGGGCGATCTGCATGACCTGCTCCTGGTACAGGATGACGCCATAGGTCGGCTTAAGTACCGACGCCAGGTCCGGGTGCAGATAATCGATATCGACCTTGTTCAGTTCGTGCTTTCTGCTGATGAAATCATCGACCATGCCGGATTGCAGCGGTCCCGGGCGAAACAGTGCCACCAGGGCGACCAGGTCATCGAAGTGGTCTGGCTGCAGCCGTTTGATCAGATCCCGCATTCCCCTCGATTCGAGCTGGAAGACCGCGGTCGTGCGGCAGGACCGCAGCAGTGCAAAGGTCGGCGCATCCTGCATTGGTATCGAATTGATATCCAGATCCGCCGACTTTTCCGTTGCATTCACGATACGCACCGCCCAGTCGATGATCGTCAATGTCTTCAGGCCAAGGAAGTCGAACTTCACGAGCCCCGCCGTTTCGACATCGTCCTTGTCGAGCTGGGTGACGGTGTGAGCGCCGTTTTCCTCGCAATACAGCGGCGTGAAATCGGTCAGCGCGGTCGGCGCTATGACTACGCCGCCGGCATGTTTGCCGGCATTGCGCACCAGTCCTTCCAGTGATTTGGCAAGATCGATGATCGACCTGACGTCCTCATCGTCACGGTACATCCCCGCCAGCTCTGCATCCTGTTCCAGTGCCTTGTCCAGGGTCATGCCGATCTCGAACGGGATTTGCTTGGCAATTCGATCGACGAATCCGTAAGGCTGCCCGAGAACCCGGCCAACGTCGCGGATGACCGCACGCGCCGCCATGGTGCCGTACGTGATGATCTGGGATACGCGGTCCCGCCCGTAGCGCGCTGCGACGTAATCGATGACCCGATCGCGGCCTTCCATGCAGAAATCGATATCAAAATCCGGCATCGAAACGCGCTCGGGATTCAGGAATCGCTCAAACAGAAGATCATGTTGCAACGGATCGAGGTCGGTGATCCCGAGCACATACGCAACCAGCGAGCCCGCACCAGAGCCCCTGCCCGGCCCGACCGGTATCTGCTGCTCCTTTGCCCAGCGTATGAAATCCGCAACGATCAGGAAGTACCCGGCAAATCCCATATCACAAATGACAGTCAGTTCGTTTTGCAGTCTTTGCTGATACGGTGCTGCGAAAATCTCCCTGTTGCCGCCGGCGAAATCGCCTTGCGCGTCTTTGCGCCGTAAACAAGCCTCGAGCCCGGCGCTTGATTCCGCAACCAGGAATTCCTCCGTCGATTGCCCGCCCGGAACCGGGAAAGCCGGCAGGAATGACTGCCCGAGGTCCAGCTCCAGGTTGCAGCGCAATACGATCTCCCGGGCATTGTCCAGTGCCTCCGGGATGTCCTGGAACAGCTTCTGCATTTCACCCGGCGACTTCAGGTATTGCTGATCCGTGTAGTTGCGCGGCCGATCCGCATCGTTCAGGGTCCGGCCCTGCTGGATGCAGACACGCGCTTCGTGTGCCTCGAAGTCATTTCCTTCAAGGAAGCGCACGTCATTGGTCGCCACCAGCGGCAGTCCTTGCGCGGCGGCGAACTCCACCAGTTTCTGCACCTGCTGTTCTTCGCCGGCCCGGCCGGTCCTGCAAATTTCCAGGTAGTAGCGATCGCGGAACTTCTGCTGCCAGCCGGCGACGCGCACGGCCGCGTCATCGGCGTGCCCGCCATGCAGGCTCCGGCTCACGTCACCGTTCAGTGCGCAGGAGATGGCGATGAGCCCCCTGCAGCTCTCGTAAGTCAACCACTCCGCGTCGACCATCGGCGCGCCGCGATACTGGCCTTCCGTGAAACTTCTCGTGATGATCCGCGACATGTTGCGAAAGCCCTCGCGATCCTGGCACAGCAGTACGATGCCGTAGGGCCGCTCCGCCTCGTCCGGATTTCTCAATTGCAGGTCGACGCCGATAATCGGCTTGATGCCGGCGTCCAGCGCCTGCCGATAAAATTTGATCATCGCGAACACGTTGCCCTGGTCGGTCACGGCAACGGCCGGCATGCCGAGGTCGCGGCAGTGCTCGATCAATTGCGGAATGCGTACCGTGCTGTCGACGATCGAATATTCAGTGTGCAAATGCAGGTGGGCAAAGGATCTGGTCATCGATTTGCGCGATCAGGCGGGGCCTCGGTCTGGCATTGGTCACGGGAGCTTGGCGGGCACCGCTCAGCCGGGCCGCCCGCAGCGAATTCTAAACCAACGCGGGGTCGGTAGAGCATCCGGCACTCCGACATCAGGAATTCAGGGGCTGGGCTGTGATACAGGGACCTGTTGCCTGCGCAACGGACTGAAACTGCGCCGGTGAAAAGGGCACGGCCCGTAAAGGTCGATGCAGGCGCGGTGTTCCGCCGAACCGTATCCCTTGTGGCGGGCAAATCCGTATTCGGGGTGGAGCCTGTCCATGGCCAGCATCATGCGATCCCGGCTGACCTTTGCGAGGATCGACGCTGCACTGATCGCGGCAACGTCGCGGTCCCCGTCGACGATCGCCCGCGACTGCGGCGCATAAATCCCGACACGGAAATCCGGCAGCCTGTTGCCATCGACCTCGATAATCGCCGGTCGGCATGCTAAACCGAGGACGGCGCGGCGCATCGCGAGCAGCGTGGCCTGCAGGATATTGAGCCGGTCGATCTCTTCAGTATCCGCCCAGGCGATGGCGGATGCCAAAGCATCGCGGCGAATGATGTCGAACAGGGTCTCGCGCTTTCGCGCCGACAACAGCTTGGAATCGGCGAGGCCTTGGATCGGCCGGTCATGACGCAGGATCACGGCGGCCGCCACCACCGGGCCTGCAAGTGGTCCACGACCTGCCTCGTCCACGCCCGCTATCAGTGCTGCACCCGGCGACGTCAATGCACTACTCCCGCAGCTGCCGACTGCTTCGCCAGCTCCAGGACCGCCAGGGCCGCGAGACGGTCGGCATCCCTCGACAGTTCCTTGCGCAACAGGCCGAAAGCATCCGCAATTTTTTCTCGTTTGTCGCCGTCTTGCAGCAGCGCGGAGACCGCCGTCGCGAGTTTCTCCGGGGTGGCGTTGCCCTGCATCAACTCTGTGACCAGCGGTTCCGGTGTGAGCAGGTTGGGCAAGGAAAACCACTGCGTCTTGAACAGGCGGAAGGTCCTGGCAATGCAATAGGTCAGGGGCGCCACCTTGTAAGCAACCACCATCGGTTTCCCGAGCAGGGCCGCCTGCAGGGTCGCGGTACCCGATGCCAGCAACACCACATCGGCTGCCGCGATTGCCAGGGGCGCATTGCCGTCGGTGACGACTACGCGATCGCGAATGCCGGCAGCTTGCAGTGATTTCTCGAACAGGCCCCACAGTTCGCGGCTTGCCATGGGCGCGACGAACGAAATCCCCGCATGCCGGTCGGTGAGTAATCGCGCGGCTGCCGCGAAAGGCTCCGCCAGGCGCGACACCTCGCTCACGCGACTGCCGGGAAGGATGGCGACGACCGGTTCGGACCCGATGCCGAGCTGCAGCCGGGCATCCCGCGGGTCCGGATTCAGCGGCATCGATTCGGCCAGCGGGTGGCCCACGAACACCGCTGCAACCTGCCGCGAATCATAGAATTTCTTCTCGAAGGGCAGCAGGCAAAGT
>JAKEGN010000290.1 GCA_022615525.1 Woeseiaceae bacterium | reverse complement strand
CCTGGGGCGCGGACCTGGCTCGATTCGCCGGAGTGCCCGAGCTTTCGGTCTACGACAGCGGTGCCGGCCTTACCCCGGGCAACGGCGGCACGACGACCATTGTTTACGATCCCCGGCGCCGAACGGTCCTGGGCCGGCACCTGAGCCTTGCAGGCACGGAACTGAACTGCGCAGGCGGGCGGACGCCCTGGGGGAGCTGGCTGAGTTGCGAGGAGTGCTTCCAGTACGAAGGAAGTTCATTCGAGGGTGGAGCGGTAATCCGCCGGGAACGACGCCATGGTTATGTGTTCGAGGTTCCGTCGGGCAATCCGGGACTGGCCGATCCCGTGCCGCTCAAGGCCATGGGACGATTCGAACACGAGGCAGCGGCTGTCAGCGAGGAGTCCGGTGTTATCTACATGACCGAGGACCGGCACCGCAGTCTTTTTTACCGATTCATTCCCAACATGCCCGGGCAACTGAAAGTCGGAGGTCGTCTGCAGGCACTTGCCATCAACGGCAGCCCCGGTCATGACACCCGAAACTGGTACGCCGACGATCAGGTGGCGCTGCGACGCGCAATGCCGGTGAGCTGGGTCGACCTCGACGACGTCGACGGCGACAGCAATGACCTGCGCTTGCGCGGCCGGGTTGCGGGAGCGGCAATTTTTGCGCGGGGCGAAGGCTTGTGCGTGTTCGGTCGCGATTTTGCTTTCGCCTGCACCATCGGCGGACCGCATCGACTCGGCCAGGTATTCCTGTACTCACCCAGCCCGTTCGAGGGCCGGCCGGAGGAAACGCAGCAACCGGGGCAATTGCAACTCGTGGCCGAGGCGGGTCCGGACAGTCTGCTGCGCAACGCCGACAACGTGGTTGCCGCACCCTGGGGTGATCTGCTGGTTTGCGAAGACACGGCCGATCATTGCGGGATCGTCGGCGTCCGCGCGGATGGCAGCCAGTATGCGATCGCCGACAACGCCTACAACAACAGTGAACTTGCCGGGATCTGTTTCTCGCCGGACGGCTCGACGCTGTTCGTCAACGTGCAATACCCCGGGTTGACCCTTGCGATTACCGGGCCCTGGTCCCGGACTTAGCCGCACGTTGCTCGAGGATTTCCACCGCCGGCAGTTTCTTTCCTTCGACAAACTCGAGAAACGCCCCGCCGCCCGTCGAAATGTACGAAATACCTGACGTCACACCGTACTTCTCGATTGCCGCAAGTGTATCGCCGCCGCCGGCTAGCGAGAATGCCTCGCTGTCCGCGATGGCTTCGGCAAGGACCCGCGTTCCCTCGCCGAACTGATCGAATTCGAAGACACCGACAGGGCCGTTCCAGATAATCGTGCCGGCTTGAGCGATCAAGCGGGCGTAACTCGCCGCGGTTTGCGGGCCGATGTCCAGGATGAGATCGTCATCCGCGACCTCGTCGACAGGCTTCACCTCTGCTTTTGCTGTCGCTGAAAACTCCCTGGCCACCACGACATCCGTCGGGATTGGAACCGAACTGCCAGAGGAACCCCGTTGCATCAACGCCCTGGCGGTGTCCAGCATGTCGGCTTCGTGCAGCGATTTGCCGACCTTGTGGCCGGCTGCGGCGATGAACGTGTTGGCAATGCCGCCGCCGACGATCAGCTGGTCGACCCGTCCGGCGAGGGTTTCGAGTACCGTCAGCTTGGTCGATACCTTTGATCCTCCTACCACGGCGACGAACGGTTTGGCCGGATGATCGAGGGCTTTGGCGAGCGCCGCGAGCTCCGCAATCAGCAGCGGTCCGGCACAGGCGATCGGCGCAAATTTTGCGACTCCGTAGGTGCTTGCCTGGGCACGATGCGCCGTACCGAAGGCGTCCATGACAAACACGTCGCAAAGCGCCGCCATGCGGCGCGCGAGACCCTCGTCACTGGCATTCTCGCCCTTCAGGTAGCGCACGTTTTCCAGCAGTACCACCTGGCCCGGATGAACCGTCACACCGTCGATCCAGTCCTCCAGAAGAGGAACCTGACGTTGCAGCGCCGATGACAGGTATTCCGCGACCGGCCCGAGCGACGACTCCGGATCGGGCCGGCCCTCCTTCGGGCGCCCGAGGTGCGACATCAGCATGACGGCGGCGCCCGCATCGAGCGCAGCCCGTATGGTCGGCAGGGATGCCAGGATCCGCGCGTCGCTCGTTACCTTGCCGCCGCTTATCGGTACGTTCAGATCTTCACGAATGAGGACGCGTTTCCCGGCCAAGTCGACATCGCTCATGCGGATGACTTTCATGCGGCAACTGTCCCGCGGCAGGGGCTATTTCGCGTTGACCAGCGCAAGCGCAGTATCCAGCATGCGATTCGAGAATCCCCACTCGTTGTCGTACCACGCGCAGACCTTGACCAGGGTACCCCCCATGACCTTGGTAAGGCCGGCATCGTAGATCGACGACGCAGGATTGTGATTGAAATCGATCGAAACCAGTGGCTCGTCGTTGTAATCCAGTATGCCTTTCAATTCCCCCTGGCTCGCAGCCTTGAGCACGTTGTCGATCTCGTCCTTGCTGGTCGCGCGCTCGGCGACGAAGGTCAGATCGACGGTCGATACGTTGATGGTCGGAATACGCATCGCGAACCCGTCGAGGCGGCCGGCCAGCTCAGGCAGCACCAGGCCCACGGCCGCAGCCGCACCCGTTTTCGTCGGAATCTGCGACATGGTCGCCGAACGGGCGCGGCGCAGGTCCTCGTGATACACATCAGTCAGTACCTGGTCATTGGTGTAGGCATGAATCGTCGTCATCAGGCCGTGCTTCACGCCGATCTTCTCGTGCAATGGCTTGACCAGCGGCGCGAGGCAATTCGTGGTACAGGATGCGTTTGAAATGATCGTATGCTTGCTGGTGAGGATCTTGTGATTGACGCCGAAAACAATGGTCGCATCGACTTCGTTGCCCGCGGGTGCGGAAATGATGACCTTCTTCGCGCCGCCCTTGAGATGCGCGGAGGCTTTCTCTTTCGATGCGAAGAAACCGGTGGATTCCAGCACCAGGTCTACCCCGAGTTCGCCCCATGGCAGCTTCGTGGGATCCCGTTGCGCCAGCACGCGTATGCGGTCGCCATTGACGATCATGTGGTCCCCGTCGACAACGACCGTACCGGGGAACGGCCCGTGGGCGGTATCGCGCCTCGTAAGGTGCGCATTCGTCTTGCTGTCCCCGAGGTCATTCACAGCCACGATCTGGATCTGCTTGCGCTTGTCTCCCTCGTACAAGGCGCGCAATACGTTTCGGCCTATCCGGCCGTAGCCATTGATTCCAATCCTGATCGTCATTAGCTGTCTCCCGAAATGTCCTCTGCCAAAGCTTTCTTGCCGGCCGTTGCTCAGCCGGCCGCCAGCACTTCCCGCGCAACGCGCAATACGTTGTCAACCGAAAAACCGAAGTGCTCGAAAAGTTGCTCCGCGGGCGCCGACTCGCCATAGCGGTCGATCCCGATCACCCTCCCCTGCGGTCCGGCATGTCGCCACCAGCAATTGCTGACGCCGGCCTCGATGACCACACGGGCGCTGACATCGCCGGGCAGGATGCGCTCGCGGTAGTCATCCGGCTGCGCATCGAAAAGATCCGTGCAGGGCATGGAGACCACTCGCACGGCAATGCGCTCGCCAGCCAGCCGCGCCGCCGCCTCGACGGCCAGCGCGACCTCGGATCCGGTGGCGATGAGCAGCAATTCCGGTCTACCTGCGCAATCCCTGAGTACGTAAGCACCGCGCCTGATATCCGCGATCTGTTGTGCGCTGCGTGACTGGTGCGGCACGTTCTGCCGTGTCAGCACGAGGCTGGTCGGTCCGTCACGACGCTCGATGGCATCGCGCCAGGCGACCGCAGTCTCGACACCGTCGCAAGGCCGCCAGACACGCATGTTCGGCATGACGCGCAGACTGGCGAGGTGCTCGATCGGCTGGTGCGTAGGGCCGTCCTCGCCCAGGCCGATGGAATCGTGCGTATACACGAAAATATTCTGCAATCGCATCAACGCCGCCATACGCAGAGCATTGCGCGCATAGTCGGAGAACGTGAGGAACGTGCCCGAATAGGGAATGATCCCTCCATGCAACCCGAGGCCATTGCAGATTGCCGACATGCCGAATTCCCGAACACCGAAATACACGTAGTTGCCCGAGGCATCGTCACCCGAGATGACTTTCGAACCACTATGCAGAGTCAGGTTGGAGCCGGTCAGATCGGCGGAACCGCCGGCCAGCTCGGGCAAGGCGGGCGCATATGCGTTCAGCGACACCAGCGAGGCCTTGCGCGTTGCCATTGCGGCTCCCGCTGCATCGATGTTGCGTATGGCCGAATCCGCAAACGAATTCCAGTTTTCCGGAAGCTTGCCGTCGATACGCCGTTGCAGTTCCCGCGCCAGTTCCGGGTGCGCTTTGTAATAACCAGCAAATAACCGTTTCCACTCTTCCTCGGCGGCGGCGCCTTTTTCCACGGCGTTCCAGGCTGCGGTTATTTCTTCTGGAATCTCGAACGGAGGCAGGTTCCAGCCCAGCGTCTTGCGGCTGGCCGCGACTTCGTCCTTGCCAAGCGGTGCGCCGTGGGTGCTCGCCGTGCCTTGCTTGCCCGGGGCGCCGAATCCGATGATGGTCTTGCAGCAAATCAGCGTCGGCCTTTCGCGTTCGCGCAACGCCTTGTCGATGGCTGCCATAATCGACTCGCTGTCGTGACCGTCGACTTCGGGAATCACATGCCAGCCGTAAGCGGCGAAACGGGCGGGCGTATCATCCGTGAACCAGCCGTCCACGTTGCCATCGATGGAAATGTTGTTGTCGTCGTAGAAACAGATGAGCTTGCCGAGCTTCAGTGTTCCGGCCAGTGAACAGGCTTCGTGTGAAATGCCTTCCATGAGGCAACCATCGCCCAGAAACACCCAGGTCCGATGGTCGATGACATCGAACCCGGGCCGGTTGAATGTCGCAGCGAGCATTTTCTCGGCCAGCGCCATTCCGACTGCATTGCTGAGGCCCTGCCCGAGCGGCCCGGTCGTCGTTTCGATGGACAGCGCGGGTTCGCGTTCCGGGTGTCCCGCCGTACGGTAACCGAGCTGGCGGAAATTCCGGATCTCGTCGATCGACAATGGATAACCGGTAAGGTGCAGCACGCTGTACAACAGCATCGAGCCATGCCCATTCGACAGCACGAAGCGGTCACGGTCGAACCACTGCGGGTGCCCCGGGTTGTGTTTCAGGTAGTCGTTCCACAAGACTTCGGCAATGTCTGCCATGCCCATGGGCATGCCGGGATGGCCCGAATTCGCCGCCTGTACGGCATCCATGCTCAATGCGCGTATGGCGTTGGCGAGCTCACGCCGGGCTGGCTGGCCGGCGACGACGGAACGGCGGGTAGTTGATGGCATTTGTCTTTTTCGGGGCCCGGCGCGCGAAGCGGCGCGAACCGGCACGCGAGTTCTCTGCATTCATGTTAAGGATTTTCGCGGGAAACAGGGTCCCCCGCGCCCGCGCATTCTCTCTTTTTACTCCCGGTGTCGCAAGCAAAGCCCGGCCCCGGCCGGTGAATCACAAGTCCGGGAACCTACAGGCCGCGGAAACCACTCGTTACAGCCTGCTGTTGGTGCCGGGCGAGAGGGATGGGCTACAATCGCAGCCTGACAGCAATCGGGCATCGATTTCATGAGCCATTCCTATCTCTTCACTTCGGAATCCGTGTCCGAAGGCCACCCGGACAAGATTGCGGACCAGATTTCAGACGCGGTACTCGACGCCATTATCGGGCAGGACGCCAGGGCCCGGGTTGCCTGCGAGACGCTGGTGAAGACCGGCATGGTCCTGGTGGCCGGTGAAGTGACTACCAGCGCCTGGGTGGACATCGAAGAAATCGCTCGCCGCACCGTGCTCGGAATCGGCTACAACGACTCCAACATGGGTTTCGATGGAGCCTCCTGCGCTGTGCTCAACGCGCTCGGCAAACAGTCCCCGGACATTGCCCAGGGCGTGGACCGGGATATCCCGGAGAACCAGGGCGCAGGAGACCAGGGCCTGATGTTCGGTTACGCCACCCGTGAAACGGATGTGCTGATGCCGGCTCCCATAACCTACGCTCACCGGCTGGTGCACCGCCAGGCCGAGGTGAGGAAAAACGGCACCCTGCCATGGCTGCGACCCGATGCAAAAAGCCAGGTGACGTTCGTTTATGATGACCACAAGCCGGTCGGCATCGATGCCGTCGTGCTTTCGTCGCAGCACCAGGCGAGTGTGACCCTTGCGGATCTTCGCGAAGGCATCATGGAGGAAATCATCAAACCGGTGCTGCCCGCAAAGTGGATCAACAAGAAGACCCGCTATCACATCAATCCTACCGGCCGGTTCGAAATCGGT
>JAKEGN010000289.1 GCA_022615525.1 Woeseiaceae bacterium | reverse complement strand
GGCAACACCATAGATGTGCATGCGCCGACGTTCCAGGTGACCAGCCTGGAGCCTCTCATAGCTTACCTGCACGTACCCGAACGCGAGTACCGGATGATAGACAGCGGCCAATCCGCAAATATTCACGTGGACGCAATTCCCGGATCCGACTTTCCGGCTACCGTTGCACGGGTCAGCCCGGTTGTCGATCCGGAGACCGGCACATTCAAGATAACCATAGAAGTGACGGATGCCAGCCAGCGCCTGAAGCCCGGCATGTTCGGTCGCATAAGCATTGTCTACGACATGCGCGCCAATGCGCTGCAGGTACCGCGTAGCGCCATAGTCGACGAGGCCGGCGAGACGAGCCTTTTCGTCGTTGACGGCGACGTGGCACATCGCAGAACCGTTGTTACCGGTTATGCGCAGAACGGTTTCATCGAAATTACCGAGGGGCTGAGCGACGGCGAGAACATCGTTACCGTCGGCCAGGCCGGACTCAAGGACGGTGCGAAAGTCGCCGTGCTGAATGCACTTGCCGAAGGCGAGAGCGCTGCCAACAACGCGGCACCGTCCGAATAGCCAGAGCCCCGATACAGGAACAGCCAGATGCGTCGATTGATAGAAATCGCAACGGAACGTCGCGTAACGATAGTAATGTTCACGGTCGCGATCGTGCTTTTCGGCATGGTCTCGCTCTCGCGCCTCAACGTAAACCTGCTGCCCGACATCTCTTATCCGACGATTACGATCCGCACCGAGCTGACCGGTGCTGCGCCAATCGAGGTGGAGAATCTGCTGACCAAGCCGATCGAGGAGGCAGTGGGTGTCGTCAGGAACGTCCGCCTGGTGAGATCGGTTTCGCGTTCAGGACAGTCCGATGTGACCCTGGAGTTCCTGTGGGGCACCGACATGGATATTGCAGGTGTCGATGTCCGGGAGAAGGTAGACATCATCGAGTTGCCGCTCGAGGCCAACCGCCCGTTGTTGCTCCGCTTCGATCCGTCGTCCGAACCCATCATGCGTTTGGGCCTGCTGGGCAAGGCCGCCGGAGACGGAGCACAAGCGCCGCTGGCAACGGAAGCCGGCCTCAAGGCATTGCGGCGGCTGGCCGAAGACCGGATCAAGAACGATCTTGAAGCGGAAGAAGGCACAGCCGCTGTAAAAGTAAGCGGCGGCCTGGAAGACGAGGTGCAGATCCAGGTCGACCAGCAAAAGCTGGCTCAGCTAAACCTCAGTATCGAGACCATCGCGCAAAGAATCCGGGCCGAGAACGTGAATCTTTCCGGTGGCCGGCTCGAGGAAGGCAGCCAGCGATTCCTGGTGCGTACGATCAACGAGTTCCAGACCGTCGAGGAGTTCGCCAACGCCATCGTCGCCAATGTTGCCGGCCAGCCGGTCTACCTGAGGGACGTTGCGACGGTCACGCGCGGATACAAGGAGCGCGAAGCGATCACCCGTGTGAACGGCAGGGAGTCGGTCGAACTCGCTGTGTACAAGGAAGGCGATGCAAACACGGTGCAAGTCGCCAAGCGGCTGGATCAGCGGCTGGAAAACGTTCGCCAGTCTCTCCCGGAAAATCTCGAGCTGACGAAAGTGTATGACCAGTCCACTTTCATCAAGTCGGCGATCGACGATGTGACTTCGGCGGCGATTTTCGGCGGAATACTGGCGATCATCGTTTTGTACGGATTCCTCCGCGAGGCACGCGCCACGACGATTATCGCCATTGCAATCCCGGTATCGGTCATCGGCACCTTCCTGCTGATGTACACGAACGACGTATCCCTGAACATCATGTCCCTTGGCGGAATAGCGCTGGCTGTCGGCATGCTCGTCGACAATGCCATCGTCGTACTTGAAAACATCGTCAGGAAACGTGAGGAAGGACTTGGTGTTCTCGATGCAGCGAGGCAAGGAACAGCGGAGGTCTCAACCGCCGTTATTGCTGCGACGCTGACAACCATCGCGGTGTTTTTCCCGATGGTGTTCATAAGCGGAATCGCCGGCCAGTTGTTCCGCGACCAGGCATTGACAGTAACGTTTGCGCTCGTTTTTTCCCTTATCGTCGCATTGACGTTGATACCGATGCTTGCCGCGCTCGGCGCCGGAACCCGCTATGAGGAAGGAGGTGAGCTATCAGCACCCGGCAGGTTCACCCGGGTCGTTGCGGCAATCATTCGATCTCTCGCCTGGTTGTTCCGCAAGGTCCGATGGGTGTTCTGGACCCTTTTGTGGGTCCCGAGCCGGCTGATGCAAAGCCTCCACACAGCAGTAGCCAGGCGTTATGAACCGCTGTTGAGGTGGTCTCTGGAACACCGGCTCACTGTCGTTGTCAGCGCCGCAGCTATTTTTGCCGGGAGCATGTTGCTCGTCCCGCGACTCGGCACGGAGCTCATTCCGCAGCTTTCCCAGGGCGAATTCAATCTCGACTTGCGGCTTAACCCGGGCGCGCCGCTGTCGGAAACCGACCGCGCGATACAGGTGGCCCAGGCGGCGGCGGCAAAGATCGACGATGTCGCCGTCAGCTACTCGGTCGCCGGCACCGGCAATCGGCTCGATGCCAACCCGGTGGACTCGGGCGAGAATACCGGGACTTTGAGCATTACGCTCAAGCCAGGCTCGGGCAGGGCGGCCGAAGACCGTACGATGGGGCAAATGCGCGAGGAGCTCGCGCAACTGGCCGGCGTACAGTACGAATTCAGCCGGCCCTCGCTGATGACCTTTGCCAGCCCGATACAAATCGAGGTGGCCGGATTCGAGCTCGAGCGCCTCGAGGCGGTCAACCAGGTGCTGGTCCGCGAGTTGGCGAAGTCCGGACGATTCACGGATATTCGCACCACGATCGAGATGGGCAACCCGGAGATCCAGATCATTTTCGATCAGGAGCGGGCTGCCGCACTCGGGCTCGCCGTGCGCGACATCGCCGATCGGGTTGTGGCCAATGTCCGCGGAGAGCTGGCTACGCGTTATACCTGGCGTGACAAGAAGATCGATGTCCTGGTCCGCAGCGTCGACACGCAAAAGGCCAGCATCGACGAAATTCGCAAGTTGATCGTGAACCCCGCTGCCACCCGGCCGGTCACGCTCGAAGCGGTCGCGGAAATCGTCGTGGCGCGAGGCCCCGCGGAGATCCGCCGTGTCGCCCAGGAACGTGTCGCAATAATTTCCGCGAACCTCGGATACGGGGACCTCGGCGCAGCCGTGCTCGAGGTACAGTCGATCATCGACGCGACACCGATGCCATCCGGAATCACGGCGATGGTGTCCGGGCAGAACGAGGAGATGCAGGACTCGTTCCGTTCGATGCAATTCGCGCTGGCTCTTGCCATCTTCCTCGTTTACCTCGTGATGGCGTCGCAGTTTGAATCGCTGATACATCCCTTTGTCATACTGTTTACGATTCCGCTGGCTCTCGTCGGCGCGGTGCTCGCATTGTTCGTGACCGGTACTACCATAAATGTAGTCGCATTCATCGGCGTCATCATGCTCGCCGGAATTGTGGTCAATAACGCCATCATCCTGGTCGACATGATCAACCAGTTGCGGGCGAGGGGCATGGAGAAGACCGAGGCGATCATGGACGCCGGCCGTACACGCTTGCGCCCCATCATGATGACCACGCTGACGACGGTGCTCGGCCTGCTGCCGATGGCAATCAGCTTCGGGGAAGGTACCGAGGTTCGCACGCCCATGGCCATCACCGTTATCGGCGGCCTGACGATTTCGACCCTGCTTACACTGGTTGTCATCCCGGTAGTCTATTCCCTGCTCGACCGCAAGAAATGGGCGGTCACCGCGGAAACCTCACCGGGCCTGCCCCAACCCGCGCGTAGCTGACGCCCATGAAGTACACGGAGATCGCGTTGCACCGGCCGGTTACGACCATGGTCGTATTCGTTGCGCTCGCGCTCGTCGGCTTCATCGCCTCCCGCCTGTTGCCGCTGGAGAAGTTCCCGGATATCGAGTTCCCCGGCATCTTCATCCAGGTACCTTACGAGGGCTCGACACCCGAGGAGATCGAGCGCCTCATCACTCGCCCCGTCGAGGAAGCGCTTGCCACCCTGTCCGGGGTCGAGCAGATGTTCTCGAGCTCGACCGAGAACCAGGCGCAGGTGTTCCTGCAGTTCGGCTGGGACCAGAGCATGGGAGCGAAGGGCATCGAGGCGCGGGCCAAGGTCGACGGCATACGCCACGAGCTACCCGCGGATATCCGTCGCATCTTCATCTTCACCGGCTCGCTTGCCGACCAGCCGGTACTCCAGCTCAGGATATCCAGCGACAGGGACCTGTCGGACAGCTACGACATGCTCGACCGCCTCATGAAACGGCGTATCGAGCGCATAGAAGGAGTGTCGAAGGTCGAGTTGCACGGCGTGGATCCCAGGGAAATCAGGATCCTGCTGGATTCGGACCGGATCGCAGCGCACGGCGTGGACCTCGAGGAACTGCGACAACTCCTCGAGCGCAGCAACTTTGCTGTCAGCGCCGGCCGGATCACGGACGGCAACCAGAGGTTCAGCGTGAGGCCGAAAGGCGAGTTCACGTCCATCGAGCAGATTCGCAACATCGTCATCGACAACGCCAACCTGCGACTTCGCGATGTCGCAAACGTCGAACTGCGCAGCCCTGACCGCGACTACGGCAGGCATCTCGATCGGTCCTACGCCATCGGTGTCCAAGTCAGCAAATCGACGGGCGCCAACATGGTGGAGGTTACCGATCGCGTCATGGAGGAAGTCGGGAAAATCAGCCAGCTGCCGCAGATGCAGGGCATCAACATCTTCGACCTCGAGAACCAGGGCGACAGCGTCCGCAAGTCGCTTGCCGATTTGCTGAACGCAGGACTCATCGGTGCATTGCTGGCTATCGTCGTCCTGTATGCGTTTCTCCGCCAGCTGACGACGACACTTATCGTTACTGCGGCAGTACCGTTCTCGCTGACAATTACCCTGGGTGCCCTGTACTTCGCGGGCCTGAGCCTCAACATGCTGACCATGATGGGACTCATGCTCGCCGTAGGCATGCTGGTCGACAACGCCGTCGTGGTTATCGAGAGTGTATTCCGCCACAGAGCATTGAACCCGTCTGACCCGTACAAGGCGACCATGACCGGCGTCCGGGAAGTCGGCATGGCCGTGATCGCTGGCACGGCCACCACGATCATTGTCTTCGTTCCGATCATGTTCGGCACCAAGACCGATATCTCGGTATTCATGACGCATGTTGCGGTGACGATCATCGTCGCCCTCCTCGCCTCGCTGTTCATCGCCCAGACCCTGGTCCCGATGCTCGCCGCACGCGTAGCATTGCTGCCTGAGCAAAAGGAGGGCGCTGTCATGGCTCGCCTGACCAGGCGCTATACAAGGAGTCTCGAATGGATCCTGCGGCGCCCCTGGTGGACCGGACTCGGCATACTGCTCACCTGCTTCATCGGTGTTTTGCCGCTGGTGCTGCAACTGGTGAAGTTCGATGCATTTCCCCAGGAGTCCGGCAGGCGCCTTTACATGCCTTACAACATCGAAGGCCAGCACCCGCTGGAACAAGTCGAAAAAACGGTTTTCCAGATCGAGAACTTCCTGTTCGAGCACCAGGAAGAGTTCGACATCCGCTCCGTTTACAGCTATTACGAGAAAGGTCGTGCGGAGTCCGTGATCCTGCTTACCGAGGACGACGACATCACGCTGTCGACCAAGGAGATCATCGAACGAATCGAAGAAAAATTGCCGGTCATAGCCATAGGAAAGCCGAGCTTCGAGTTTGACCAGGAGGGCGGCGGGGACGGGTTCAGCCTGCAGATTTCAGGCGATTCGACCTCGCGACTCAATGAACTCGCGGTCGATGTCGTCCGTACCCTTTCATCAGTCGAGGGGCTGAAGGACGTTCGCTCGGACGCGGAACTCGGGGAACGGGAAGTCCAGGTCAGCATCGACCGCAGCCGTGCTGCCGCCGTCGGATTGACGGCCGAGGAAATAGCCGGCTCCATTGCGATCGCGATGCGCGGACAAAACCTGCGTGAATTTCGCGGCGAGATGGGTGAAGTAGGCGTGCGACTCGCATTTCGCGAGAACGACAAGCAGAGCATCGAGCAACTGGCCGACCTGCCACTGTACACGCCGGACGATCGGAGAATCACGCTGGGAACCGTAGCCAGTTTCAAGGTCGGTCACGCCCCCGATACTATTCAGCGTACCGACCGCCAGACCGCCGTCGTGCTTACCGCCAACATGGAGGACGACTTCAGCCTGGAAAAAGTGAAACCCGAAGTCGAAAAAGTGATGAACGAGTTCCAGCTGCCGCCCGGATACAGCTGGAAATTCGGCCGCGGCTTCGAGCGTCAGGACGAAACACAACAGATGATGGGTACCAATATCGCGCTTGGCATCGCCTGCATCTTCCTCGTCATGGCGGCACTCTTCGAATCCCTGCTGTTTCCGTTTTCCATTATTCTCGGTTCAATCGTGTTTTCCATCTTCGGCGTATTCCTGTTCTTCGCCGCGACCGGCACGACCTTTTCGTTCATGGCGTCGATCGGCATCATGATCCTGATCGGTGTCGTGGTTAACAACGGCATCGTACTCATCGACCACGTCAATAACCTGCGCCTCGCCGGCATGCCACGCAACGAGGCGATCGTCGAGGCCGGCCGAGACCGCCTGCGTCCCATCCTCATGACTGTCGCAACGACCATCGTCGGCCTCGCGCCGCTTGCCGTGAGCGCAACCCAGGTCGGAGGCGACGGGCCGCCCTATTACCCGATGGCTCGCGCGATCATCGGCGGGTTGGCATTTTCGACTCTGGTTTCGCTGCTGATCGTGCCGGCGCTTTACGTGTACTTCGATTCGCTCGCCGCCTGGGGCAGAAAGGTCATGCGTACGGCCAGGGCAGGCGGCAGCCTGGCCGGAGCCCCGCACACCGCCCTGTAGCGCCAGGGCTGCGCTCGTCATAGCAACTCAGCCGAGCTGGCCGATGGGATCATCGAGGCTGTCGGGTGGAACGGTAAACCATGCCGGTCCGTCTTCGGTCATGTAGATGCAGTCTTCCAGCCGCACGCCGAATTCACCGAAGATATAGATTCCCGGTTCGTTCGAGAAACACATGCCGGCTACCAGCGGCGTGGTCTCTCCGTGCACGAAGTTGACCCGCTCGTGACCGTCCATGCCGATGCCGTGGCCGGTACGATGACTCAAGCCCGGCGTGGCATAGCCCGGCCCGTATCCCAGTGTTTCGTAATACGATCGCACGGCATCGTCGACCTTGCCCGCCGGCGTGCCCGGTACCGCCGTTTCGAAAGCGATCTGCTGCCCTTTGCGCACCGTATCCCAGACCTCGCGTTGCCTGGCCGAGGGTTCACCAAACACAAAAGTGCGGGATATGTCGGACTGGTAGTCCTCTACAGCGCAACCGCAGTCCATCAGCACGATCTGCCCTTCTTCGATCAGTTGCGGCTGGTTCGTGCCGTGAGGATAGGCGCTGGCCGGGCCGAACAACGCCATCGCCCAAGTGTCACTGCCGCCGAGCGCCGCCTGCGTATTGCGCATCAGTGCGCTGACATCGGACGGCGTCATGCCGGCTTCGAGACTGGTATAGACATGTTCGTAGGCACGCAACGTGACTTCGCTGGCTTTTCGCATCAGAGCGATTTCATTTGCCGATTTGTACATGCGGCATCCCTGCGTAACCGGAATGGCGCCGGAGAGCTCGTATCGAGGTGCCGCCTGCCGCATGCCCTCGACAACGAAGTAGCGTACGGTTTCTTCCAGGCCAACAAGGCCCCCCTCCTGCACCTTGCGATCCTTCAGGATTCCGGCGAGCAGTTCGAACGGGCTCTCGTGTTCATGCCAGCTGCGAACGTCGCCGCCGAAAGTCATGGACTCGCGTACGCTCGGTTCCTCGAAATACGGCGTGACGACCGCGATTTCGCCTTCGCGCGGGATGACCAGTGCGGTCAGCCTTTCGCTCCGGCGCCAGCGGATGCCGCTGAAATAGAGCATCGCGGAACCCGGTTCGATGAGGAGCGCGGCAATGTCGTTGTCGGCCATCAGGGACTGGGCCCTCGCGACGCGCGCGAGTCTTTCTTCCACCGTGATGGGCGCGGCATCATCGGTAATTCGGCCCGGCGATGTCGCGGCCGTCCGGTTCGTCCTGTC
>JAKEGN010000288.1 GCA_022615525.1 Woeseiaceae bacterium | reverse complement strand
TCGACAAGAAGCAACGCAAGCGAAACCCGGCGGCGCCGTTCACGACATCCACCCTGCAGCAGGAGGCCTCGCGCAAGCTCGGCTTCAACACGCAGCGCACCATGCGCGTCGCGCAAAAACTCTATGAGGGTATCGAGCTGCCGGGTGAGGACAACGTCGGCCTGATCAGTTACATGCGCACCGACTCGGTAACACTGGCCGGCATAGCGGTCGACGAAATTCGCGAAGTCATAGCCGAACGGTACGGCGCGGTAAGTCTCCCGGAGCAACCGCCCCAGTTCAAAAACAAGTCCAAGAATGCGCAGGAAGCCCACGAGGCCATACGCCCGACGTCGGCCGCGCGCACGCCCGAGTCCCTGGTTGGAAAGCTGGACAGCGATCAACACAAGCTCTATACGCTGATCTGGCAACGAACCATGGCCTGCCAGATGATGCCGGCCGTGTTCGATACGGTGACGGCAGAACTCAGCGCGGGCCCCGACTCCGAAAGCGGTCACCGATTCCGCGCCAATGGCTCGATCCTTGTCGAGCCCGGATTCATGGCCGTGTACCAGGAAGGCCGGGATGACAACGAGGACGAGGACAGCGACCGCCTGCTTCCGGAAATCGGCGAGGGAGACATTGTCAAACTCGACCTCCTGCGCCCGGAGCAACATTTCACCGAACCGCCGCCGCGATTCACCGAGGCAAGCCTGGTCAAGACGCTGGAGGAGTACGGCATCGGCCGGCCATCGACCTACGCGAGCATCATCGCCACGCTTAAGGCTCGCGAGTACGTCGATATGGATGGCAAGCGCTTCACTCCGACGGATATCGGCCGCATCGTGAACGGATTCCTGACGGAACATTTCCCGCAATACGTTGACTACGATTTCACGGCCCGCATGGAGGACGACCTCGACGCTGTGTCGCTCGGTGAGAAGGACCTTGTGCCACTGCTCGAGAACTTCTGGAAACCTTTCTCCGAACTGGTCAACGACAAGGAACTAAGCGTTACCCGCGAGCAGGTCGCACAGGCCCGCGACCTTGGCATCGATCCGAAAAGCGGCAAGCCCGTAACCGTGCGCATGGGCCGCTACGGACCATTCGTGCAGATCGGCACCAAGGATGACGAGGACAAACCGAAGTTTGCGGGACTCCGGCCCGGACAGAAGATGAACGACATCGCCCTTGCCGACGCGCTCGAACTTTTCAAATTGCCGCGCAACCTGGGCAGCACTCCGGACGGCCAAACGGTATCTGCAAGTGTCGGCCGATTCGGGCCCTATATTCGCTATGGCGACAAGTACGTCTCCATCCGGGGCGACGATGATCCCTACACGATCGAACTGCCGCGTGCACTTGAACTGATCGAGGAAAAGAAGCTTGCGGATGCGAACCGCATCATCAGGGATTTCGAGATCGACAATATCCAGGTATTGAATGGGCGCTACGGACCTTACATCACCGACAAGACACGCAATGCCCGCGTGCCGAAGGATACCGACCCGAAGTCGCTGACCCTCGAGCAATGCAGGGAGCTGTTGGCGTCTGCGCCTGTGCGCGGCAAACGAGGCCAAAGAAAGAAAGCCGCGCCAAAGGCAGCAGCCGACACTGCCGCGGCACCAGAAACGGTCGCAGCAGCAGAAAAACCCGCCAGGAAGAAAGCGGCGAGAAAGAAGAAAACGAAGAGAAAAACAGCCGCGAAGACCAGGGCGGATTCAGCGGAACCCTGAGGCCAGCGAAAGCCGGACATGGCTGTGTCGATCCCATTGCAACGCGCCGGACGCATAGTTCGCTCGGGTGGTGTAATCGCGTACCCAACGGAAGGCGTCTATGGCCTCGGTTGCCTGCCGCGCGACGAAGCCGCCGTGCTGCGCATTCTCGCCATCAAACAGCGCGACCCTGCAATGGGCCTGATTCTCATCGCGGCGGACCCGGACCAGCTTGCGGAGTGGGTAGGCGCGGGCGTGCGCATCGATGAGTTGAGATCGGCGGATGACAGGCCGGTGACGTGGGTCGTACCGTCGGCGCCGTCGGTCCCCTTTCTCGTGCGCGGGCGCAATGCCGGTATCGCCGTCCGGATCACGCGACACCCGGTAGCCGCGGCGCTGTGTCGCGCCGCCGCTACCGCCATCGTATCGACCAGTGCCAACGTATCGGGACGGCCGCCGGCAAGAAACATTTTTGTGCTGCGACGCCTGTTCGGGCCCTTGGTAGACTGCATCGTGCCCGGGCGCTGTGGACCTGCTGGCGGTGCCTCGGAAATTCGGGATTGGAAAAGCGGCAGGATCATCAGGCCGGCAAACGCATGAGCGAACAGCAGCAGCGAATCGAACAGGTGAGGCAGTACCTCGGCGGCCTGCAGGACCGCATCGTCGATGAGCTCGAACGGATCGATGGGCAGGGAAGATTTGGCAGCGACGAATGGCAGCGGCCGGGCGGCGGGGGCGGCAGGAGCAGGATCCTGTCGGGCGGTGCTGTATTCGAACAGGCAGGGGTCGGATACTCGCACGTGTTCGGTGACAGCATGCCGCCGTCCGCTACCCGGACCCGGCCGGAACTCGCGGGCCGTCGTTTCCAGGCTCTCGGAGTGTCGCTGGTGTTGCATCCGTTGAATCCCTATGTGCCGACGACTCACGCCAACTTTCGTTTCTTTACCACGGACGAGAAAAACGGAGACGCCGTATGGTGGTTTGGCGGCGGCTTCGACCTGACGCCCTACTATGCTTTTCATGAAGACGTCTTGCACTGGCATCGACAGGCGCGCGACGCCTGCGCAGCTTTCGGTGCGGGCTGGTACGGCAGATACAAGAAGTGGTGCGACGAGTATTTCTTCCTGAAGCACCGGAATGAAACGCGCGGCGTCGGCGGTTTGTTTTTCGACGACCTCAACGAACCGGGCTTCGATCGCTCGTTTGCATTCATGAAGGCAAGCGGCGACCGGTTCCTGCCGGCCTACCTGCCGATAGTCGAAGCGCGAAAAGATCATCCCTACGGGGAGCGCGAACGCGAGTTCCAGCTCTATCGTCGGGGCCGCTACGTCGAGTTCAACCTGCTCTATGACCGCGGCACCTTGTTCGGGCTGCAATCCGGCGGCCGCACCGAATCCATCCTGATGTCACTTCCCCCCCGGGTGCGCTGGGAGTACGACTGGCACCCGGCTCCCGGATCCGCCGAAGCGGTGCTTTACGACCAATACCTGAGGCCGAGGGACTGGCTGGCCGGCGACTGATCGTGGTCAACTGGAAGCTCAAGAATCGGTGACGCAACCCGCGTGACGGCAGCGTGCTGCGCGGGATCAGGATCCCTGTCGCGAGCACTGCTCGCTCCTACAAAAGCCGATCGAAGCATTGTAGGAGCGAGCAG
>JAKEGN010000287.1 GCA_022615525.1 Woeseiaceae bacterium | reverse complement strand
TATCGTGCCCTTGACCTTGCGATCACTGCTTGCCGATCCGCTGCGCGTATCGGGATCCAGGGCGCACTTCAGTTCGATCACTTCGCCTTTGGCGTCCTTTACCACCTCCGCGCAGCGAATGATGTAGGCAAAGCGGAGCCGCACCTCACCACCCGGCTTCAGCCGGAAAAAGTTTTTCGGTGCATCCTCCATGAAGTCTTCGCGTTCAATGAAAATTTCGCGGGTCAGGGGCATCTCCCGCGAACCCAGTTCCGGGCGATTCGGATGATTTTGTGCAACAAGCATTTCCGTCCTGCCCGCTTCGAAATTGGTGAGCGTCACTTTCAGCGGATGCACGACAGCCATGCGCCGCTCCGCTGCCGCATCGAGATCCTCCCGGATGCAGTTTTCGAGCAATGCCATCTCGATCATGTTTTCCTTCTTCGTCACGCCGATCCGGCGGCAGAAGTCGCGAATGGCCGCCGGTGGGTAACCGCGGCGGCGCATGCCGGCCAGCGTCGCAAGCCTAGGGTCATCCCAGCCGCTCACTATGCCCTCGCTGACCAGCAGGTTGAGTTTGCGCTTGCTGGTCAGCGCGAACGCCAGGTTCAGTCGCGAGAATTCGTACTGGCGCGGCCGGTGCGGTGGATCCAGCTGGTCCAGGAACCAGTCGTACAGGGGGCGGTGATCCTCGAACTCCAGGGTACACAGTGAATGCGTGATGCCCTCGAAGGCGTCGGAGAGTCCGTGCGCAAAATCGTACATCGGGTAAATGCACCATTTGTCGCCGGTATGCTGGTGAGGCACGTGTCGAATCCGGTACAGCGTCGGGTCACGCAGATTGATATTGGGCGACGCCATGTCGATTTTTGCCCGCAATACATGTACGCCATCGGCAAACTCGCCGGCGCGCATGCGTCGAAACAGGTCGAGATTCTCCTCGATACTGCGCTTGCGCCAGGGGCTGTTCTTGCCGGCCTCGGTCAGGGTGCCGCGATGCTCACGAATCTGCTCGGCTGTCAGGCTGTCGACATACGCCTTGCCTTTGCAGATCAGCGCTTCGGCGGCCTCGTACAGCTGGTCGAAGTAGTCCGAGGCATGGCTCAGGCGGTCCTCCCAGTCGAACCCCAGCCAGCGCACATCGTCCTTGATCGCCCGCACATACTCTTCGCTTTCCTTGCCAGGATTGGTGTCGTCGAAGCGCAGGAAAGTACGTCCCGAGTATTCCGCCGCCACGCCGAAATTCAGGCAAATCGACTTCGCATGCCCGATGTGCAGATAGCCATTCGGTTCGGGTGGAAACCGGGTCACCACCTCGCCACCGTGTTTGCCGCTGGCAATGTCCTCGTCGATGATCTGACGGATAAAATCCCTGGGCTGGCTGTCGTTCATAGGCGATGGCGGTCCACGGCCCGCAAAAGCCGTGCATTGTACGCATTCTGCCGCTTTTTGGGGATCAGTAATGCCGCCGAGCGCGGCACTCACGCCTTCCGGCAGACTTCGCACAGTCCCTGGATCTCCAGCATCTGGTGCACCGCCGTGAACCCGAGGTTGGCTGCCGTCCGTTGTACCGTGTCACTGATGTCGTGGTCATCGAGCTCGGCAACCGAGCGGCATGCCCGACAGATCAGGAACTGTCCTGTGTGCGAGTTGGAGGGATCCGCGCAACCAACGAAGGCATTCAGCGAATCGAGGCGGTGTACCAGACCCGCCTCGATCAGAAACTCGAGCGCCCGGTACACCGTCGGTGGCGCCGCCTTGCGCCCCTCGCTGTTCAGCTGCTGCAGGATATCGTACGCGCCGACCGGCTTGTGGCTGGTCCAGACCAGTTCCAGGACACGTCTGCGCAGGCGCGTAAAGCGCAATCCTTTCTCCCTGCAGAGGCGATCGGCCGTCACGGTCGCCTGCTCCACGCAATTTGCATGGTCATGCACGACTGGCGCCAACGGTGCCAGTAGTGGTGCCGCTAAGGGTGCCGGGTTTCTGCTGCGGGTCATCCTGTTGTCCGTCTGGCGGGATAGCCAATTGTACACGTGTAAATGCCGGTGACGGCATGCAGCCGGGGCCGGGCCACAGGGCAATTGATTGGCAGGGAACAGGGTTTCGGTACAATAGCGCGCCTTGATCGCACCTGAAGCCTGAAATCCTGTTTATGCCAATCATTCGACTGCCCGATGGATCCGAGCGGCAATTTGCTGCCGGCACAACCGGACTGGAAGTCGCCGAGTCCATCGGCAAGAGCCTCGCTCGCGATGCCGTTGCCATTCGCGTCAACGGCGAGCTGCGCGACCTGTCCCGGCCCATCGACGGCGATGCGGCAATTGAAATCGTGACCCGAGAATCCCCCGGCGGCCTGGAGTTGTTGCGCCACGACGCCGCACACGTTCTCGCAGAGGCGGTCAAGGAGCTGTGGCCTGAAACGCAGGTGACCATAGGACCGGCCATCGAGAACGGGTTCTATTACGACTTCGCCCGCTCGGAGCCGTTTACACCGGAAGATCTCGATGTCATCGAAGCACGGATGAAGGAGATCGTCGAACGCAATGAGACGATCGTCAGGGAAGTCTGGAAGCGCGACGATGCCGTCGCGTTCTTCCGCGGAATCGGTGAGGAGTACAAGGCGCAGATCATCGAGGCCATTCCCGCGGACGAGACGTTGACCCTGTATCGCCAGGGAAATTTCGTCGACCTGTGTCGCGGCCCGCACCTGCCTTCCACCGGGCGCCTCGGCAATGCGTTCAAGTTGCTGCGGGTTTCGGGTGCGTACTGGCGAGGTGATTCCCGCAACGAAATGTTGCAACGCATCTACGGCACCGCGTGGGCCAACGACAAGCATTTGCGTCAATACCTGACGCAAATCGAGGAGGCCGAGAAACGCGACCACCGGCGTCTCGGCAAAATCATGGACCTGTTTCATTTCCAGGAGGAAGCGCCGGGCGCGATCTTCTGGCACCCGAAGGGATGGAGCCTGCTGCAGAATCTCATCGAATACATGCGGCTGAAGCAGAACGAAGCCGGCTACCTGGAAGTGAATACGCCGGAGCTGATGGACCGATCGCTGTGGGAGGCGTCGGGACACTGGGAGTCCTTTGGCCAGAACATGTTCACGACGGAAACGGTGGACGGTCGAAACTTCGCAATCAAGCCGATGAATTGCCCGGGCCATATCCAGATTTTCAAACAGGGCATCACCAGTTATCGCGAGCTGCCGTACCGCCTGTGCGAATTCGGCAAGGTACATCGCTATGAGCCGTCGGGCGCGCTGCACGGCATGTTGCGGGTGCGCGCATTCACGCAGGACGACGCACACATTTTCTGTACGCCGGAACAGATCAGCAGTGAAACGGTGGCCGTCTGTAACCAGATCCTGGGCATTTACCGGGACTTCGGTTTCGACGACGTCCTGATCAAGTTTGCGGACCGGCCGCCGGTGCGAGTTGGCGACGACGCCGTATGGGACCAGGCGGAAGCCGCGCTGAAGGCCGGCCTGCAATCGGCCGGACTGGACTACAGTTACAACCCCGGCGAGGGAGCGTTTTACGGGCCGAAGCTGGAATTCGTATTGCGCGACGCGATCGGGCGCGACTGGCAATGCGGCACGCACCAGGTCGATCTCAATCTGCCAAAGCGCCTCGGGGCTGTGTATGTCGGTGAAGACGGGCAACGGCACACGCCGGTGATGTTGCATCGCGCGATATTCGGTTCACTGGAGCGGTTTATCGGCATCCTGCTGGAACATCACGCGGGCAATCTGCCTTTGTGGCTGGCACCGACCCAGGCCAAGGTCCTGACCATAACGTCCGATGCCGACGACTATGCGCGCGACATCGTTTCGCAACTCAGGAACGCGGGAATCAATGCGGATGCAGACCTTCGCAATGAAAAGATTTCCTACAAGGTGCGCGAACACAGCGTCGCGAAAGTTCCGGTGCTCATGGCCGTCGGGCAGCGCGAAGTCGAAGACAGGACCGTTGCATTGCGCCGCCTGGGTTCGAAGCAGCAGCAAGTCGTGAAACTCGGCCAGGCCATAGAGCAACTCAGCGAGGAAATCCGCCATCGGGGCCGCGCGGCCTGACCGGTCCCGCGGCAAATCCTCCACCCTTTGCGGTACTTGCGGGACCCGGCCGACGGTTGCATCTGTCACCGATGCGCTGATTCCGCCAGCCGGCAAATTGCGTGCTGATTTTCCCTTTCCAATCTCCACGCGCAGCGCTTCAACTGCGACCAAACGTGACGCTACCTGCATTATGACTGTGCGACCCGTCACAGATTCATAATCTTGTCGGAGTCTGGCGACAAATACCCGAACCACCGCCTATATACTCGTTCAACGCACCGGTCTGGATCGCGATTGGACATAAATCACCCAGGAGGGTGAAGTGGCGCTGGAGTATTACAAAACGCAAGTTCTGCTGTTGCACAGCCAACAGAGCACACTCGATACATTGAGTAAGGGCTTCAACGATCGGTACTCGGTGCATTGTGCGACCACCGGCTCCGAAGCGCTTTCGACACTCGGCGTAACACCGATACATGTCATCGTCTCTGCCCAGGACCTGCCAGGAATGAGTGGTCTCGACGCCTTGCGCGAAGCTCGCAAGCGCTCGCCCGATACCATAGGAATTCTCCTCGCCGGCCGCGATCAAAGCGACGGCCTGGAAGCGCTGGTGGGTGACAAGGAAGTCTTCCAGATCGTGCGCGGCGAGATTACGCCCGAAGCGCTGCGCAACCTGATCGACACGGCGACCCGGCACGCGCGCCTGATTGCCCTTTCAGAATCTGCGAACGATACCGCGGCCAATGTCGATGAGCCCATGGGCGAACACATCGTCATGGAGACATCGGAGAACGGTGCGACGATCATCAGCGATGGCACCGGCACGATGCCGGCGCTGAAGCCGCAGAAGATCCAGCTTGGCGTCGATCTCGGCAGCCGGGGGATCGATATCCTTGTGCTAACCAAGGACGAGGAATTCCTGGCGACCGTCAAGGACTCGGCGCGTGGACTGCACAAGGTCGTGCATGCGGCTACGCCGTCTCAGGCAGAGTCCCTGTTCAACGACAACAAGATCGGCGTCCTGGTCACGGACGCCGCAATGATCGGGTCGAACATCGAGCTTCTCACCCAACGATTGCGCTCGTTCGTACCACGACTGGTTGCCATAGTCGCGGGCCGGCGCGATGACGGTGAGCTTCTGATGGATTTGATCAATCGTGGTCATGTGTACCGGTTCCTGCTCAAGCCCGTTTCGCCGGGTCGTGCCCGGCTGGCGATCGAGGCCTCGGTCAAACATCATCTCGAAGCACCGGAAACCGCTTTCAAGGCGGTGCCGGGCAAGCCGCCCGTGGCGCCGGTTGCCAAACCCGTGCCGGCACCCCGGCCCCAGGCCAGGGCGCCCGCCGAGTCGAAGCCCAATCCGAGGCCCGAGTCGAGGCCCAATCCGAGGCTGGATTCGAAGCCCGCTCCGAAGCCCGAGGTCAAACGAGGACCGGAAATCAAAGCCAATCCGGAGCCGCGACTCGAGCAGAAGAAACCGGCGGCAAGACCGCCTGCGCAACCTGCACGGCAGGCTGCCACGGCCAGGCCGCAGCGAAAGACACCAACGATCTCAGCTTCTCCGATCAGCGCGGGACTCGACGACGCGTTCGCCAATGACAGCAGTTTCACTGAAACGGTAACGGGCCTCGCGGCCAGCATCGGCAAATCGCTGGCCGGCGGACTGAAGAGAGCCAGGGACGAAGCGCCACCGGCAGTCACACCAACAACCCCGCCCGCAGCAGTTTCACCTGGTTTGTTGTCCAGGCTCTCCGCGCCGAAGTTCCTTGCCAGCGGTGCCGTCGTCGTCCTGCTTCTGATAGTCGGCCTGTGGATGTTCTCCGGTCCCGACCCGGAAGACGTCGCAACGACGGGCGCGGCGACGGAAGAGCCCGGAAAGACAAGGGGACCGGTCGCACGCATCGTTGAATCAGAGGTGCCGCCGCAGCCGGCCTCGACCGTGCGGTCGGCAACGCTTGCGACGCCAAGCTATGCGGACCTGCTTGACGAGGCGAGAATTGCACGCGACGCCGGCGAAATCATCCAGCCTCGAGGCAGCAGCGCCCTGGAACTCTATGCCGCCGCGCGCGATGCAGCTCCCGGCGACGTCGTCATTGCCAGCGAGCTGGCAGACATCGTGAACATCGTGCTCGGCATGGCCGAATCGGCGCTGCTCGCAGGAAATTCGCCGGACGCCGAGGACGCCATCGGCATGGTACGTATGGCGACCCCGGACAACCCTCGCCTGTCGTTCCTCGATGCGCAACTCTCACAACTGCAGTATCGCAGTGCCCTGGATAACGCGCGCGCCGCGATTCGGGAGAAGCGTTTCGAAGACGCAGCGACGCACATTGCTGCCGCGCAATCCATCGCCGTGCCCGATTTGTCGGAGGCCGACTTGCTGGCCGAGGAACTCGCCCGTTCGCGCAGCGAGCAAAGAATCGATGAAGTCCTCGCGCTGGCTGCCATGCGCCTCGATGAAGGTAATCTCACAACTCCTGCCAACGACAATGCCCGCTATTACTATGAACTCGCCCTGAGCAGCGACGCAGCCAACACGGCCGCGCAGCAGGGACTCGTCCTCGTGGCAAGCCAACTGGTGCTGAAAGCACGCGCGGCTATCGACAAAGGCGAGCTAGTCCAGGCTGCCGAACTGATTGGCGACGCGCGCGAGCTCGACCCGGGCAACAGCGAGCTGGCCGCGTCGACCCTCGCGTTGCAGAACGCAAGGCAGGCGCAAGCCGATGCCGCACTGCGCGCCGAAAGAGAACGGCAGGCCGAAATCGAGAGGCAGGCCGAGGCCGCAAGGCAGGCCGAACTCGAACGGCAGGCTGAACTCGAACGCCAGGCAGCGGCAAAACGCGCTGCCGAGGCGGAGCGTATCGCCGAGAAGCAACGGCAGGACGAGACACGGCGCCAGGCGATTGCCGCGGCCGCCGTGGCCGCAGCTGCCACGGCACCGTCCGGGCTGGAGGCCGGTGGCGAGTCGGTTGCCGGCGTGGTGCAGACTGCGCCCGCGGCAGTCGATGTTTCGCCGCAGACCGCAGACGGTGGCGGATCGACGGCCTCCGCAGCCGACCCGGCAGCGCAAAGCGCCACGGACCCGGAGCAGGCACCGGCAGAGCCACAGACTATCGCGGCCGCCTCATCGGCCGGCGCTACTTCCAGTACAGGCCTTCCCGGCGGCAACGTTGGTGCTGCACAAGAGCCTGCCATGGTCAGCGTCAGCACCCTGACGCGTATTCACTACGTATCCCCCAAGTACCCGCGTAACGCGATGCGCCGCGGAGTCACGGGATTTGTCGATCTTGTGATGACCATCGGTCGTGACGGCAACGTCTATAACGTCGTCGTGCAGTCGGCCCAGCCCGCGTCGACATTCAACGAGGCGGCAATCGAGGCGGTTTCGCAATGGCAATTCGAGCCCGTCATCGAGAACGGGGCTGCAGTGGAAAAACGCACTGCGGTACGCATGGCTTTCGAGCTGCAGGAATAATCCGGCTGCCCCGTCCCACGCCGGCCGATGGGCCGGCCATCCAATAAATCCGACCGAGGTGGACCAATTGTCCCAATCGGGATACTCTTGTGCGCGAAGAATCGCATAAGTGGAGAGAGCGTGTGACGGCCGCGCGGCAGAAAAACGACAGTCAAGCAACCCGCAAGCAACAAAAACGAAGTTTAAGGACCCAGGAGAAACTGCTCGAAGCTGCCCTGCAGGCATTCTCGGAAAACGGGTTCAAGGGGACATCGACTCGCGACATTGCCGAACGAGCCGGGGTGCACCACCCGCTGATCACCTACCATTTCCGTAACAAGGAAGAGCTCTGGCGGGCGGCCGCCGACCGGGTATTCCGGCGCTTCAACGCGGAACTCCGGCAAGCGCTGGAGCGCAACGCCGATAAGTGCGCCAAGACGCGGATGGCTGCGATGATACGTACGTACGTACACTACGCGGCGAAACAGCCGGCGCTGCACAAGGTCATCGTCCAGGAAGCCAGTTTCTCCAGCAGCCGGCTGGACTGGCTGACCGACACGCACCTCCGGCCGCTGTATGAAGCTGCCGTCGTTCATATCGCCGAGCTGCAGGAGCTCGGCGTCGCACCCAAGGGCGATCCGGCGCTCCTGTTCAATATGATTCGCGTCTCGTCCGGTGGACTGCTTGCCCTGGCCCAGGAGATCAGGGGCACGAGCGACGTCGATCTCGAGGCTCTTGGCGCCGTCGATGAACTGGCCGACATGATCATCAGGATTTTCCTGCCGGGCGAGATGCCGTCGCAGGTCGAGCCGGCGTAACAGCTGCTGCACGACAGCCATCTGATTGGCGGCCACAGAAGTGGTCGCTCAGATCCGCCCCGAAGCGCTGCCCCCCCTCGCGCTCAG
>JAKEGN010000286.1 GCA_022615525.1 Woeseiaceae bacterium | reverse complement strand
GTTTATAAGTACGTCGAGTCGAACCATGTCCGCCGGCTGAAATCGCACCATATGATAATCGAAAGATGCGTATCCGCGACTGACCGATTTGAGCCTGTCGAAAAAGTCCAGCACGACCTCGGCCAGTGGCATCTCGTATTCCATAGACACCTGGCTGCCGAGGTAACGAACATGGGTTTGCACGCCCCGTTTTTCGATACACAACTTCATGACGGCGCCGACGTGTTTTTCCGGCAGCAATATGTTTGCTGCGATAATGGGCTCGCGAATCTCCTCGATTTCATGCACGGGTGGCAGCTTCGATGGGTTGTCGACACGCAGGACTTCACCGTTCGTCCGCAATACCTCGAAAATCACCGTAGGCGCGGTCGATATCAGTTCCAGGCCGTATTCCCGTTCGAGTCGCTCCTGGACGATTTCCATGTGCAACATGCCAAGAAATCCGCAACGAAAGCCGAAGCCCAGGGCAGCGGACGTCTCGGGTTCGAAGTGCAAGGCGGAATCGTTCAGGCGCAACTTCTGCAATGCCTCGCGGAAATTCTCATAGTCGTCGGACTGAATGGGAAACAGTCCGGCGAAGACCCGTGGCTGGACCTGCTTGAATCCGGGCAGCGGTTTGTCACAGGGCCGCGCCGTCAACGTCAGTGTATCGCCTACCGGCGCGCCGTAGATGTCCTTGATTGCCGCTATGACGTACCCGACCTCGCCGGTCTTCAGTATGTCGCGGTCCTGCATTTTCGGGGTGAACGCACCCACCCGATCCGCGTAATAGGATCTGTCAGTTGACATGACCTTGAACCTGGCGCCCTTCGGCAGGCTGCCGTTCATGACCCGCACCAGCGAAACCACACCAACGTAATTGTCGAACCACGAATCGATGATCAGGGCCTGCAACGGCGCGTCCGGATCACCTGCGGGAGGCGGAACGGTACGAATCAGCTGCTCCAGCAGTTCAGGCACGCCGGCGCCGGTCTTGGCGCTGACCCTTGCCGCGTTCTGTGCATCGATGCCGATCACCTCTTCGATTTCCTGGATCACCTTCTCCGGCTCGGCGGCGGGCAGGTCAATCTTGTTGAGTACCGGCAGGACTTCGAGCCCCTGGTCTATGGCCGTAATGCAGTTTGCGACACTTTGTGCCTCGACACCCTGCGCAGCGTCGACGACCAGCAATGCGCCTTCACAGGCAGCCAGAGAGCGTGATACTTCGTACGAGAAGTCGACGTGTCCCGGCGTATCAATAAAGTTGAGCTGATAGTCCTGACCATCTTTGGCATGGTAGTCCAGCGACACGCTTTGCGCCTTGATCGTGATGCCCCGCTCCCGTTCTATGTCCATGGAGTCGAGCACCTGCTCCGCCATCTCCCGGTCCTGCAGACCGCCGCACAGCTGAATGAACCGATCGGCAAGCGTCGATTTGCCGTGATCGATGTGTGCGATGATCGAAAAATTGCGGATGTTCTTCATGCTCTACCGACAGGCCCAGGGGCCTGTCTCAAAAGTCGCGATGCTATCTGAATCAGTGGGAAACGAGCAGCCGCGAAGTATATACGTTTCGCCGGCTCAGGACGCTGTCACGGCATTTGGCCCGGCCGACAGCGCCTGGCGCACAGCGGCTGCATCCAATGTGTACTGGCAAATAAAACGGCCATCCACTTCGACGACCGGAACGCGGTCGCCGAACTTCTCCAGCCAGTCGCTGCACGAATCGACGTCGCAGACATCGACATCGGCCTGATTGCGTAGCAACGGCAGGAGGGTATCAAGAAGCTCATCGCACAGATGACAGCCAGAGCGGCTGTAAACCCTGACGCGGGGCACCGTCAGCCGGCCTTGGTGTCGTGAGTTACGATCGCGGGCTGCAGCCGCATCACACATTTCGGGCGACTGAGCCATGCCCGGCTGCCCGCCCAGGCCGTTGCGAGTCCGGCGGCGGCGGCCAGCACCGCAAGCGGGTCCGTCAGGGGACCCGGCAGCAGTCCGGCGATCGGGAGAGCCAGTAACATGCCGGCCAGCGGCAATCCGTAAGCGTAGACTGCAGCACGCAGCAGTTCAGTCGACGGGATCCCCAGTTCGACCCGGTCACCTGCCCTGAGCGGGGACCCTGCAGCCAGCGGGACCCTGATTTCGCGCTGGCGTTCTGCTGCATACAGCAGGCCGGCTCCGCAGCCCTTGCCGGCCGCACACCGCGGGCAAGCCTGGCCCGGAGCGACGGATACGATCGCGTAGCCAGGGTGAACGGCAAGAATCTGCCCACGCGAAATGTCCACCGGGGGACTGCTTATTGCACTTGGCTCATTGAGTTGGCGATCCGTTTCAGTGTCTCCTCCGGCACCTCGCCAACGGCAGTGATACGAAACTCCTCGTGCACGGTGCTGTACGAGCTTGCCGAACCGACGCGCGCCTCGCTGGCAACGGTTTCCTCGGAGTTGACGTTGACGAACACGGATACCGATGCAAGCCCGTCACCATAAACGATGTGAGTAACGGGCGCTGTGTTACCGGGAAATTGCTCGACGGTCATCGACATGACCTGGAATCC
>JAKEGN010000045.1 GCA_022615525.1 Woeseiaceae bacterium | reverse complement strand
CCGCGCAAGTGTTTCACCATCGGATCGATTTCATTTGGAGTCCTCCGGGACCACTCGACAATACACAAGCTTTGCTCCGGATACTAATGTTGTCGAGTTCCCTGCCGCCGCCGGCGGCATGCCCTCTCCGCCGCCGAGCGGATGCGTACGTATCATTTTCGCTCGGCCCGACCGGCGACGTCGAGCGTATCCACATGAAAGCAGAGTCCCCCGCCACGGATTTCTCCTTCGACTTCCACGACCTGGATCTCGTTCGGCAAGCGCCGCAGTGACGCGTTAATGTAGGATAGCGGACGGAGTCGCCACCTTTGTCGAAAGGTCTGCATAATGCGCTCGCTGCTTCTAGCCATGGTCGGCCTGGGTCTCGGCGCCTGCGCGCAGCTCGAGCCTCGTCCCGACCTTCCTTTCGACGGTGGTGCACCGCCCGGTAACGACACAGTGCTCGATCGCACTGTTATCGCAGCAGAGACCGCTCATCCGGGCCAGTCCGGATTTCACCTGGTCAGCGACGGGCGCGAAGCGTTTGTCGTTCGCTGGCACACCGCTCGTATCGCCGAACGCAGCCTCGACGTGCAGACTTACATATGGCATGCGGATACCACGGGCCTCGCGCTCGCCGCGCAACTGCTGGACGCCGCCGACCGCGGCGTGCGCGTGCGACTCCTCGTGGATGACATGGATGCACGGGCGAAGAACACCAGCTTCGCTGCGCTGCATGCACACCCGCATATCGATGTGCGCCTGTTCAATCCCTTTGCTTCTCGTGACGGGACCTTTGCTTTCATCTTCGAAGGCATCGGCAGCTTCAATCGCATCAACCGGCGCATGCACAACAAGTCCTGGATCGCGGACAATCGGCTTGCCATGGTTGGCGGGAGAAACCTGGGCGACGAGTACTTCGGTGCGAGCGAGGCTGTCAATTTCGAAGACCTGGATTTCGCCATGGCCGGGCCTGTCGTACAGGATGTCTCGGCTTCCTTTGACCGCTTCTGGAATGCGGAGCAGACCTACCCGATCGACGTGCTCGATCCGGATTCCGTCAGCGAGGAGAACCTGCTCAAGCTACGCCACACGTTGACGGCTGCATCCGCTGAAGCCGCGAGCGGCTGGTACGCGGAAGCTTTGCGCGGCAGCGATACGATCCAGCGCCTGTTCGGCGGCGACTGGACACTCGAGTGGAGCGGCGAATACCGCTTCGTGTCCGACGATCCGGCGAAAGCAACAGGTACTCTCGGCGAGGATGCTTCCGAAGTCGGCAAAGTGCTGTTTCCGGCAATGCTCGGGGCCGCATCGGAATTGTTCGTCATTTCCCCTTACTTCGTGCCGGGTGAAAAAGGTGCTGATGCGCTAATCGGGGTTGCGCAGGCTGAAACGCACGTGCGCGTACTGACCAATTCACTCGCCGCAAACGACGTGGCCGCGGTTCATGGCGGTTACGCAAGCCAGCGCAAGAACCTGCTGGCCGGCGGCATTGAGCTTTTTGAGATCAAGCCAACGGGCGGCGTGCAAGTGCAGAGCAGCCTGAAAGGATCGTCAGGCGCCGCCCTGCACACGAAGGCAATGATCATCGATGGCGAGAGGCTGTTCGTCGGCAGTTACAACCTCGATCCGCGGTCGACCTCGCTGAACTGCGAACAGGGCGTACTGGTCGAGAGCCCGGTGCTCGCAAAACAACTCGAAGCGATATTTGACCACATGGCATCCGGTGAACGTGCCTGGACCGTGCGTCTCGAGGACAAGGACCTCACCTGGACCGACGGCACCGAGACCCACGACAGCGATCCGCATGCCTCCGCGGGACGCAAGTTCAAGGCCTGGTTTGCAAGGGCGTTCGGGCTGGAGTCTCAGTTGTAAGCCATTGTGCCAAATGAAAACCGGCGCCATTAAACACCGGTTGCCATATTAATCGTAACGCGTTACGATTAATCTCATGAAGTCGACCCCTGCCAAACGCGGCCGACCACGCAAGAATGAGGCCTTGACGGCTGCCGAGCGTATGCGCTCCTTTCGGCAGCGCCGGCGGGCCGCGGGGTACAAGGATGTGCGCCAATGGCAGCTGAACCGGGCGCAAGAGCCGCTCGCAAGTTCGGATCACCGGATTCTGGACGCCCGCAGTTTGGCCATGCATTGCAAGATCGCGCGAAGAATCGACGCGAACCCGGCCTTACTCGAGGTACCAAAACGCAACCTGGAACGCTGGAGCAAGAACAAGGCCGCACCAATGGCAGTGTATCTGCGCGAATGGCAACAGATTCTGGACAAGCCCTGGCCGGAGGTGGCTGCGTTCATCACCAGCTTTTCCGAGGACGCCGTGCGCCTGAGGCAATCATCGCCATTTGCGGGCATCCTCACCCCGAAAGACCGAAAGCAGATCTATGACGCGTTCGGAGCTTGAACATGTCATTCGGGCCAGCGGAGCCATTGCCGACGATAATGAACTGATCATCATCGGCAGCCAATCGATCCTGGCTCAGTTCCCGGAAGCCCCGGCATCGCTTCGTGCCTCGATGGAAACAGACCTGTATCCGAAAAACAAACCCGAATTGGCAGGACTGGTTGACGGTTCCATCGGTGAGGGTTCCTACTTCCATGAACAGTTCGGCTATTACGCTCAGGGCGTCGGTCCGAAGACCGCAACATTGCCCGCGGGCTGGAAAAAGCGACTTGTCCGTGTCGAGAATGCGAACACCAATGGAGTAGCGGGACTTTGCCTGGAAGTACACGATCTCGCGATTTCCAAATACATTGCCGGCCGGCCAAAAGATTTGCAGTTCACGCGAGAACTGGCACGCCACGGCATGACAGTACAGAAGACACTCCAGCAACGGCTGGCACAGACGAAACTCGTAGCCGCGACACGAAAGCGAATCCTGGCAACGATTGATGCCGACTTTCTACAAGCGCAACGCCGTAAGTAATAGCGCCTGTGCCGCCAGCGAATGATTTTCCCGCGGCGGGCCCTCT
>JAKEGN010000285.1 GCA_022615525.1 Woeseiaceae bacterium | reverse complement strand
CCTCGACCAGGATCTTGGCGCCACGTCCCGCGCCCTTGTCGTAGATGGCCACGACGCGCCGATTGGCCAGCAATTCGGCGGATGACGGCAACGGTCGGTACAGTTCCAGCCGCTGCTCGCCATGCAATACCTGTGCGTAATCCCAGCCGCAACCCTCGAGGAAGGTGTGCGGCAGCAGCATGCTGGCCATGGTCGGTATGGTGTGCAGGCCGTTGCCTTCGTATACATAAGGCAATTCCTTTCGGTCAAGCGGGTTCGACCCGAAGCCTACGCCGAGCGCGTACAGCATCACGTCGCGCTGCGTATACCCGCAGGGCAGGTCGTGCATGCGCGTGGCCATGAGTTTTTCGTAGTCGATTGGCATGCGGTACCGGCGCCGGAGCGGGACCGCATGGCCGTCCGGGCGCGTGCTGAAAGTGAGCGGAGTTTAGGGTGGTACCGTGGCAGCGGCAAGCTGTAATAGGATTGGAGTCATGAACTCCACGTCGACACCGGTGTACCGGGCAGCGCACGTGTCGGAAGCGCCGGCCATCGCTGCCGCCTCGCGGTTGCACGTGGAATACGGACTTCGATGGCGCTGGACACCGACCCGGGTGCGGCAGGAGATCCTCGATCCCGACACCATGGTGCTGGTGTCATCCTTGCGCGGCGATCTCGCCGGGTTTGCCATCATGCACTTCGGCGACGAACGGGCGCACCTGCAGTTGCTCGCCGTGTTGCCACCGTACCGGCGCGCCGGCATCGGCACCGCCATGCTCGCGTGGCTGGAAAAATCCTGCGTCACCGCCGGCATACAGCAGATACGGCTGGAGGTGCGCAGCGCCAATCGAGCCGCGCGCGAGTTCTATGCGCGCGCTGGCTACAAGTACCTGGGACAAATCGGCGGTTACTACGACGGCCACGAAGCGGCCTCGGTGATGGCGCGCGAACTCTACCCTGCCGCGGCACTCGACCGGCACCGCCCGGACAAGCGCTAGCGCGTCGCTTTCCTCGCGTACGTCCAGCCGAGTTCCGCGAGCGGCGCGACGGCCCGCGCGGTTTTTTCCGCGTGTTCGCTCGCGGCTGTACCGTCACGTACGCGGCCGGCTATGCCCTGCAGGATGGCCGCGATACGGAAAAAATTGTAGGCCGCGTAAAAATCGCGGTGAGGAATACCGTTTTTTCGCCCGGTTCGTTCGCAATAGAGCGCCACATACTCTTCCTCACTGGGGATGCCGAGCGCCTTCAAGTCCGCATTCAGGAGTCCCGCCGAACCGATACCGAGATCGGGCATTTGCCAGGCCATCAGGTGATAGGTGAAGTCGCCGAGCGGATGCCCGATGGTGGACAGCTCCCAATCGAGCACGGCGATGACCCGAGGTTCGGTCGCGTGCAGGATCATGTTGTCGAGGCGGTAATCGCCGTGCACGATGCTCGATGAATCGTCATCCGGAATATTTCCCGGCAACCATTGCATCAGTTCATCCATTGCCCCAATGCGCTGCGTTTCGGATGCCGCGTACTGCTTCGACCAGCGGGAAATCTGCCGCGCGAAATAGTTGCCGGGCTTGCCGTACTCGGCCAGCCCGATTTTGCTGTAATCGAGGTTGTGCAGGTCCGCAAGCAGGCGGTTGACGTGGTCGTAGATCGCGCTCCGTTCCGCGGGCGTCAGTCCCGGCAGGTCCAGGTCCCAGAACACACGGCCCTGTACGTACTCCATGATGTAGAACATGGTGCCGGCCACAGTCTCGTCTGTGCAAAGCGCGAGCGGTTTAGGCACCGGGAACCCGGTACCGTGCAATGCGCTGAGGACCTGGAACTCGCGATCGACCGCATGGGCGGACTTGAGCAGCTGGCCAGGCGGCTTGCGCCGCATCACGTAACTGCCTGACGGGCTCTCCAGCAGGTAGGTCGGGTTCGATTGACCGCCCCGGAACTGCCTGATCGCGAGCGGCCCGGAAAAATCTTCGACATGGCTTTGCAGGTAAGCCTGCAGGCGCCCGAGGTCCAGTTCGTGACCGTGGCGTACGGCGCCGCTGCCCGAGAACTGATCCTGCCGGCTGCCCATCGGGGACTACTGTCGTTTCGGCTCGACGAAGAAATCCGGGAACAGCTTTGCCGCTGGGTCGACCGCATAGTGCGAAAGATCTTTCACCCCGGCACTTTCCAGCACTTCGTCGTCGATGCAAAAATTGCCGGTGAACTCGCGCGCGGGCCGCGTCAGGATGACATGCGCCGCATCGCCCATGATCTCGGGTTTCCGCGAGCACCGTACCATCTCCTCGCCACCCAGCAGGTTGCGCACCGCCGCCGTGGCTATGGTCGTTCGCGGCCACAGCGCGTTCACGGCGATGCCCTGCTTGCGAAATTCGCCGGCCATGCCAAGCACGCACATGCTCATGCCGAACTTGGCCATCGTGTAGGCCACGTGGTTGGCAAACCAGCGGGCTTCCATGTTCAAAGGCGGCGAGATGTTGAGGATGTGCGGGTTGGACGCCCGCAGCAGGTGCGGCAGGCAATATTTCGAGGTCAGAAACGTGCCGCGCGTGTTGATGCCGTGCATCAGGTCGTAGCGCTTCATCGGCGTGTCGAT
>JAKEGN010000284.1 GCA_022615525.1 Woeseiaceae bacterium | reverse complement strand
TGTTCACTTGTTTGCGTTAAAACACTTAGTAGCGTAGAGCTTTAACGCAAACAAGTGAACACCGGCACCGTTAAGTAGGCACCGTTAAGTACAATCTCTTTCAGAACTCCGGCAGCACGACGTGATCTACTTGCCGCTCCCTTGCCCAGGCATTGATCGGTTGCAGGCCGTCGTTGATGATCGAGCGCAATTCAATCTGCCGCGCTGCCCATTCGGCTTTCAGATCGCCAAGGCGTGCCAGCGCGCCAGCGGTGACGGGCGCGCCCGTGTCGTCGATGACGTCGAGAAGGTAACGGAGCTGCCCGGCCAGCATGGTTTCCCAAGCATCCTCGTCTTCGTAAGTCTCGTGCCGGAGCTGAGTAATCTGCACCTCCCACGCCGATATCGCGGCAATAGTCGCGGAACCCAGCGCCTGCAAGGAGCCGTCGTCCGGGTAGTCTTTCGTCAGTCCGTCGATCTGCTCTCGCGCTGTTCGCAGCTCATGCAAAGTTCGAAGGATGTCCTCGATAATGGAGCCGGTTTCATCGAGCGTTGCGACCCATGCGCGCACTTCAGTCTCGGTTGCCGTCGATTTGGGGTCGGCCGTAACAGAGAACGAGACGGTCTGCTGATGCTCCCCGATACGAACCCTTGCGCTGTAGTTGCCCGGCATGACGTGCGGCCCGCTGAATCCCGCAAACAGCGCGATGTCCGGGACACAAAGGAGATTCTCGCCACGCAGGTTCCAGCTCCAACGGTTCAATCCCTGTTTCTTTTCAGGATATTTCAATTCGATGGGGCGGCGCGGATCCATGTTGGCGAGGCGACAGCGTTCGTGTTCGCCTTCTTCACTTGAGTACTGGCGTACGAGGCGGCCATCGCTATCCAGTATCTCAATGGACAACGGCGCGTCGGTTTCATCCTTGAGGTAGTAGTAGAGCGGCACATCATGCGACGGGTTCTTGCCTTCGAAAGGGCCCGCGCTGCCGCCGCCCGAGATCATCGATGCGGTCCCCGGTGCGTACAGGTGCAGCGGTTTTGCAGCAAGATCGCTGGTTACCTCGCGCAGGACAAACAGTTCGTCGAGAACCCAGAAAGCGCGTCCCTGGGTGGCGGCGACCAGCTTGTCCTGGCGAATGGTCAGATCCGTAATCGGCACCGGCGGCAGATTGAGCTTCAGCGACTGCCAGTCGCCGCCATCATTGAAGGAGACGAACATTCCGGATTCTGTCCCTGCGTACAGCAGGCCCTGCTGCACAGGATCCTCGCGAACTACGCGCACGAAAGTATCTTCCGGCAACCCGCGATCGATTCGTTGCCAGCGATTCCCGTAGTCGCTGGTCTTGTAGATATAAGGCCGGAAATCGCCGAGCTTGTAGCCGGCAACCGCGAGGTAGGCGGTGCCGTCGGAATGCGGGCTCAACTCGATGGCATTGATCAGGGCTTCGCCATCGTGCCGCGGCGAAACATTGGTCCAGGATTCGCCGCCATTACGCGTGATGTGCACCAGTCCGTCATCACTGCCGACCCAGATTGTGCCGCTCTCTGTGGCCGACTCGACAATATAGAAAATCGTGTTGTAGAACTCGGCACCGACGTTCTCCGGGGTCAGCGGGCCGCCGTTACGGCCCTGTTTCTCTGGGTCGTTGCGCGTCAGGTCCGGGCTGATTTCGCTCCAGGTCTTGCCGCGATCGCTGCTCTTCAGCAGCACCTGTGTGCCGTAGTAAATGACAGAGGGATCGTGCGGAGACAGCGCCACGGGCGCGTTCCAGTTGGTTCGGTACTTCAGCTCCCGCGAGTCCCTGCCGTAGACGTGCTCGGGATACGGAATGATCGAACGAACCGCCTGCGTATCGCGATCGTACTCGGTAAGCGTGCCGTTGATCGTGGTGGCATAGACCAGCCGGGGATTCTCCGGATCGAACGCAATGTGTGCGCTTTCTCCGCCGCCGACATCGTAAAAATCATCGATACCGATGCCGCCTTGCAGCGATTCACTGGCAATGGCGACCGTCGAGTTGTCCTGCTGTCCGGCATACAGGCGAAACGGCACCTGGTTGTCGGTCGCGACGCGATAAAATTGCGCGGTGGGCTGGTTCAGGATGCTCGACCAGGTCTTGCCACCGTCGAACGTAACGGTCGCGCCGCCATCGTTACCGTTGATCATGATGCGATTGTCGCGCGGATTGATCCAGTGACCGTGATGGTCACCGTGCGGCGTCTCGATTTTTTCCCAATTCTTGCCGCCGTCAATCGACTTCATCAGCGGAACGTTCAGAACCCAGACCGTATTGTCGTCAACGGGGTCCGCGGAGATGTGATTGTAATACCACGCCCTGGTGTGCAATACGCGGTGGCCATTGATCAGCGTCCAGGTGTCGCCCGCATCATCGCTGCGATACAGGCCGCCTTTTTCAGGTTCCGCCTCGATGATGGCGTAAACGCGCTTTGGATTGCTCGCGGAAACATCGATACCGATTTTTCCGATGAGACCGGGCAACCCGCCTTCGAGCTTGGTCCAGGTATCGCCGGCATCGGTTGATTTGTAGATCCCACCGTCCTCACCGCCGGAGTGGACGAACCAGGGCTTCCGGCCGTGGTTCCACATGGCCGCATAAAGAATGCGCGGATTGGTCGGGTCCATGGCGAGGTCCGATGCGCCGGTGGTCTTGCTCACTTTGAGTACGTGTTGCCAGGTCTTGCCGCCGTCGGTAGTACGAAAGATTCCGCGCTCTGCGCTCGGTCCCCAGATTTGCCCTTGTACCGCGACGAAGGCGATGTCGGCGTTCGTCGGGTGCACCTCGACGCGCGATATTTGCCCGGCATTGTCGAGGCCGGCATGCGTCCAGGTCGTGCCGGCATCGGTCGATACATACATGCCATTGCCGTGGCTGGTGGTGACACCGCGGATCGGCGATTCGCCGGTGCCGACGTAGATCACGTTGGGATCCGATTCCGCCACGGCGATTGCGCCGATTGTCCCTACCGCGAAATATTCATCGGAAATGTTCTCCCATGTCGCGCCGGCATTCCCGGTTTTCCAGACACCGCCGCCGGTGGCGCCCATGTAGTAAAGCTGCGGGTTGTCGGCAACGCCGGTAACGGCAGTAACGCGGCCGCCGCGCCACGGACCTACGAGCCGCCATTCGACGGCCGAGAGCAGCAGCGGGTCGACCGCATCGGCGGCGGGCGATAGTGCCGGCGTGAAAACCACCAGCAGCGAAAGAAAAGTAAACGTCGGTTTGCGAACTGACTGCATTACTGTCTCCTGATTTGGGTGCCGATTTGGGTGCCGGTGTTCACTTGTTTGACTTACTTGCCCTGATTTGCGATTTGGGTGCCGGTGTTCACTTGTTTGACTTACTTGCCCTGAACACCATGCAACTGCAAACAAGTGAACACCGGCACCGTTACCGGGCACCGTTACCGGCAGCGTTACCTGATCACCCGTCCCGGCCGGGCATCGGTAACCGCGCCATTATCGTAAACTTTTTCTCCAGCAACCCAGACGCTGAGAATGCCGGCGGACAGGAGATCCGGCGCATCCGGCGTTGACCTGTCGGCGACTGTTGCGGGATCGAACAGCACGAGGTCGGCGATCGCGCCTTCGCGAATCACACCGCGCTCTGAAAACCCGAGGTGGCGCGCCGTCAATCCGGTCATCTTGTGCACCGCCTGTTCGAGGCTCAGCAGTCCTTCATCGCGCACATAGCGTCCAAGGACGCGCGTGAACGCGCCGTGCGATCGCGGGTGCAGGTCGACAAGCCCTCCGTCGGTACAGACATTGGTTTCCGGCCAGCCCAGTAACTGCCGGATGTCGTCTTCGATCATGCTGGTAGCGATGATGGAATCCGCGCCCTGGCCGGTCGACTGCTCCACGGCTTCGGCCTCCGCGGCAAGCTGCATGAACGCCGTGACGGGATCCACCCGCCTTGCCGCCGCGATTTCGCTCAGCGTCATGCCGACGTACCCGGGTTCTGCATCGAACTGTGTGAACCACAGGCCTTCCGGCGGCGCAATCTGGTCCAGCGCGTACGCGACAGCGTCCCGGTCGTGGTAGTCGCGTTCAGGCAGCAGCACCATCATGTTCGATTGCCAGTACTCATACGGGTAAATATCGGCAGAGATGTCGATGTCTTCCTTACGCGCGGCATCGAGCTTCGCAACAAGCTGCGGCGCCTGGCCCCACAGGCTCTTCATGGCGAGCTTCACATGAGAGATCTGCACCGGCATGCCGGTAACGCGTCCGATGTGGATGATTTCGTCTATTGCATCAAAGAACCAGCGATCCTCGCTGCGCACATGACTGATGTAGCGTGTACCCGCATCCGCAGCGACCTGCGCAAGCGCCAGCACCTCGGATGGGTCGGAATTGATGCCCGGATCGTACTCGAGTCCTGACGACAGCCCGATCGCACCGCTCGCCAGTTCCTGGCGCAGCATTCGCTGCATTTCGGCAACTTCAGCTGCTGTGGCGTGGCGCCGGAAATCCATGCCCATGACGGCATCGCGGAGCGTGTTATGACCGGCATAAGAAGCGATATTCACTGTCGCTGGTGTTTTCGCGAAATTCGCGAAGAAGTCGGACAGCGGGTAGGGGGAGCCGCCATCCTGGCCGACCACCACGGTCGTGATTCCCTGGCTGACGGCAGCGAGAGCATCGCGGTGTTGCAGGATGTCACCGTCGGCATGACTGTGCGAATCGATGAAGCCGGGCGCCAGCACCCTGCCGCCGCCCTCGACGATCGCTTCCCCCGGTTCGGGCGACAGTAGTCCGACGGCTTCGATGCGTTGACCGCGGATGCGCAGATCGCCGGGGACGCCGGGTGCGCCGGTGCCGTCAACGACGATGACATTCCGGAACAACACGCTTGCCGCCGGCGCTGTTTCGACTATGCGAGCTTCGCGGCTGCATGACAGGGTCAGCAGCAGTGCAAGTGTAACGATCGTCGTGCGAGGATTTCTGTTTGGCATGGTTTTCGAGCGAACCTCCGTCCTTGCGAGCGCAGCGCAGCAATCGCAAGATTGCTTCGTCACTTCGTTCCTCGCAATCCCGTATGGATTCGAGCTTCCTTGTAACGGCATTTCAGCACGCGTCGGCGCGGTCATGGGCCGCGAATCCATATTGTGCAACCGTATCTGTCATGCACAGGGTGGCGCCTGTAAGGTAGCGGATCGCCGATCATCGGGAAGTATCATGAAGTCCGGAACCTGGTTGCGACTGTTTGCCCTGGGATTGCTGCTGCAGCAGGGCGCCGCATATGCCGACAATGCCCCGGACGGTCCCGACCTGCGGCAGCCGGTAACTCTCGAGGATATCGGGGCGATCGTCGATGTCGGGTCGCCACAGATTTCACCGGACGGCCAGTGGGTTGCGTACGAGTCAGCGGACCAGGTATTCATCGTGTCCACGCGGTCCGGGCCTGCAAAATCCGTAACGACCGGGGGATCCACGGCCTCCGGGCCGCGCTGGTCGGCGAACGGCAAGGCACTTTACTTTCTCTCCGACCGCTCGGGTTCCAGCCAGCTCTGGAAACTCGATCTGCAGGGCTTCGGCGAAGCAGTCCAGGTAACCGGTCTCGATGTGCCCGTGAATACGATCAGGCTGTCTCCGGACGAGACGCGCTTGCTGCTGCCGTTACAGGCATCGGCGACGAGTGCGGCGGCAGGCGAGAAGCGCAAGCCATGGGTGATCGATCGGCTGCAGTTCAAGGAGGACGCGGACGACGGCTACATCACCGACGACCCGCCCGGCCACCTGCAGGTATACGAGCTCGCCAGCCGCAAACTGACTCCGGTGACCTCGGGCGCTTACGTCGAATCGGAAGCCGCGTGGTCGCCGGATGGCCGGGAGATCGTCTTTGTAAGCAACCGCGAAGCGGATCCCGATGCATCCTACAGGACCGACATCTGGCGCATTGCTGCGAGCGGTGACGGAGATCTTGCCTCGCCGGTACGCCTCACCAATAACGATCACACCAAGCAGGCGCCGGCCTGGAGTCCCGATGGC
>JAKEGN010000283.1 GCA_022615525.1 Woeseiaceae bacterium | reverse complement strand
CAGGATCAGGCCGTGCCAGTGGATCGAACTGTCGTGATGCAGCTCGTTGCGCACATTGAGCGTTATGCGCTCGCCTTCGCGGAATCGGAGCAGCGGTCCGGGCACCGTGCCGTTGATGCCCGTGGCCATCGCGTTGCGACCGTCAATCGTGACCGGTGTATGGCCGATGGCGAGGTCATATATGGATGCGGTCACCGCGCGAGTCACGGGGCGGGCGCTTTGCGCCCATGCGGGCAGCGGCAAGGAGGCGGCCAGTCCGCTCACACCTGCAAGGTTCAGTGCACGCTGCAAGAACACGCGGCGTGATTTGATGGCGGGGTCGTCCATTGAAAAGATCTCTGCAGCAGAAAAGCCAGGCCGGGACTGCAAGTCGCGCTTGCACCAGGCCGCGTATCAGAAACGGATGTCTGAACGGCTAATCCAGCAGGATGTCGCTGCGCGACACCGGCGTGGACAAGGGCAGGGCAGGATGTTGTTTTTTATACTGCCATAGTGCTGGCGGGCCGGGCACGAACGCGTCGCGGGCGTCGCCATGGTGCGTGGCTATCGGCTGGGGTTTGTCCGAACGTTGATCACCGGCATCGGGAGCCTTGCTGATCGAAGCAATTGCCGCATGGCCACAGGCAGCACCGCACTCGTGGCCACCGCTGTTCGCCATGTCGGCATGATCGCCCGTCATCTCGTGGTGCATCGCGACCGGAGCATCGAGCGCGGCCAGCGCGCAGGCGCAGGCGAGGCCGCTGTTGCCGAGTATGGCGGCAAGCAGCGTTGCAAAAACCGCTGCGACAATCGGGTGGCGGCGCACGTCAGGCATCCAGGTCCGGAATCAACGCACTCTCTAGTCGCGTGATCGTGTCTTTCAGGATCAGCCGGCGTTTCTTCAGCCGGCGGATGCGCAACTGGTCGACCAACGGGTCGTGCGACAACTTGTCGATCAGGTAATCGAGGTCGCGATGATTGACGCGCAGTTCCCGGAGTCTTGCAAACTCCTTGAATGCTTCAGTGTCGACTTTGTCGCTCATGTCCTGCAGCAATGGTGGGGGCCCGGCGAAAGGAAATCCTAGCGCAAATTCTAGCGCAGAACAGAGGCATCATTTTGCCGCGGCGGCCAGCATGCCGAGCCAGTCCCGGTCCCGGGGTCCGACCACCAGGAAGTAGGGATTGAGTATGTCCTGTTTACTGTTATAAATCAGTGGTTTGCCATCGAGCTCCAGCACCGCCCCGCCGGCCTGCTCGACCACTGCTTGCGCTGCTGCCGTGTCCCACTCGGAGGTCGGCCCAAGGCGCGGATACACGTCGGCCCGCCCCTCGGCAACGACGCAAAACTTGAGCGAACTACCCATCGGGTGCATTTCGTATTCGCCGAGACCGTCGAGGAAAGCATCGAGGCTCGAGCCACGGTGAGAGCGGCTGCCGACCACGCGTACGGGCATGGCCGTCGTCGCCGACACCCGGATTTGCCGAGTGGCTCTGCCGGCCTCGCGCACTTCCGCACCGGCCCCGGCGCAACCGACGTAGGTCTTGCCCTGTACCGGGACGTGCACGACGCCGAGTACCGGACGGCCGTCCTCGACGAGGGCAATGTTGACGGTGAACTCGCCGTTGCGGCTGACGAACTCCTTGGTGCCATCCAGCGGGTCGATGAGCCAGTAGCGGCGCCAGTGCCTGCGCAGCTCGAAATCCGGAAGACCGGCTTCCTCGGTGATGATCGGGATATCGGGCGTCAGGCTCGCGAGTTTGTTCACGATACAACGGTTCGATGCCATGTCTGCCTGCGTCAGTGGAGACGTGTCGGCTTTCTTTTCGACGTCGAAATCGGTTTCATACACTGCCAGAATAGCCTTGCCGGCTTCGATGCTCAGCGATACGACGGGTTCGATCAGCGATTTTGGATCCATGCGGCCTTCGCGTGTGTGCTGTCAGTTGGGGCAGCGAAGTATAAAGGAATCTGCGCGAGACGAAACCGGTGCAGCAACAATGAACAGGCGAACAGCATGACAGATCCGCAAACGGCGCTCGCAAACTGCGACACGCTGATGCTCGACATGGATGGCACCGTCCTCGACCTGGCATTCGACAATTACGTGTGGAAGGAACTGATCCCTTCCGAGTTCGCGAAGTTGCACGGCATGACATCCGAGGCGGCACGAAAGCAACTGTTCGCGCACTACCGCAGCATGCAGGGCAAACTCGACTGGTATTGCCTGGATCATTGGAGCGAACGCCTCGGGCTCGACATCCTGGCGATTCATCGCACGGTCAATCACCGCATCGGCTTTCTGCCCGGCGCGCAACAGTTCCTGCAGACTGTGTCGCAAAAAGACCTGCGCTTGTTGCTCGTGACCAATTCGCATCCGGATACGCTGGCGCTGAAGGCTGAAGTCACCGGCGTTACCCGCTTTTTCGATGCCATCTACTCGGCGCACGAAGTCGGCCATGCCAAGGAGGACCAGTCCTTCTGGCACGCGCTGAAAGGGGCGGAAGGATTCGATCCACAAAGCACGCTGTTCGTCGACGATACGGTAGCCGTGCTGCAAAGTGCAGCGAACTTCGGTATCGGCATGCTGGTTCGAATCACCCGTCCGGATTCGACCCGGGTTTTGCGCGAGAATTCGCGCGCAGATGCGAGCGCGGAATCGGGGTTTGCGGGAGTCGAATCGGTCGCGGAGTTATTGCGCTGACGGCCGCGCGACAGGGAAGAATTATGTCAGGCGCGCTTTGGCCCGCGCCGCCCGGGGCGCCGGGACCGATTACCCTGCCGCGACTTCCCATGCTGGCCGCCGGGCCGGTCGCGTTTCTCTCGCGGTGCCGGTCTTTTCAGTTCAGGCAGCAGACTCGCGTCGAAGGTGGCAACCGGAATCTTGTGGCCTATGTATTCCTCGATATCCGGGAGAGAAATCGCGTAGGTTTCGCAACCGAAACTGATCGCATCTCCGGATGCGCCGGCGCGTGCGGTGCGACCGATGCGGTGAACATAATCCTCTGAATCCTGCGGCAGGTCGAAATTGATGATGTTCTGCACGTCCGGAATGTGCAGTCCGCGCGATGCCACGTCCGTCCCGATCAGCACCTGCAAT
>JAKEGN010000282.1 GCA_022615525.1 Woeseiaceae bacterium | reverse complement strand
GATATCCGCACTCGCCGTCATACCGGGTCTGAGCGCATTGCCAGGGTCGACAATCGCAATCTTCACTTCGAATTCTGTTTTCTGATCTGTCGAACCTTCAGCAATCGTGTTCGCGCTGTTCGCAATTTCATAGACCCTGCCGGTCAGTATCCGGCCCAGCAACGCGTCGACCTCGATCTCGGCCTCCTGCCCAACCGCGATCGAAACAATGTCGTTCTCATCGACATTGACCAGCGCCTCCATTTCGGTGAGGTCTGCAACCACCATTATCACGTCTTCCTGAAACTGCGAGCCAATGGCGATCTCGCCTTGTTCCTTGTTGAGATCACTGATCGTGCCGGGCATCGGCGCAAAAATTCTGGTCTTGGAAAGGTCGTCTTCGGCCTGCTTGAGCGCGGCCTCGGCCTGCGCCACCTGGTCGATTGAAGCTTCATAGCGGGCCTGCTCAACCTGGAATGCAGCCTGATCCCTGTCCAAAGTCGACTGGGACTCCAGTTTTCGTGCCAGCAGATCTCTTGAACGTTCGAAGTCCTTTTCCGTCTTCAGCATGTTCTCGCGAACAAGTTTCGCGTTCGCTTTTGCCGAGCGCACATTGGCTTCCGCGCTGTCCACTGCGGCGAGGTAGCGTTGGCGATCGAGTTCAACCAGCAAGTCCCCTTTGTTGACCCACTGTCCTTCTTCGACATTCAGCAACTGGATTTTCGCGCTGACATCCGCGGATATCTTGACCTGTGTTTTCGGCTGGATTCGTCCGGTTGCATTCACTTTCTCGATGATCGACTGCCTTGCGGCTGTGGCCGTCTGGACTTCCTGGAGCTCCTCGTCGCGGTTTATTCCCACGATTACTGCAATCGATGCCCCGACTAACGCTGTTACTCCGACGATCCAAAGGTGCTTTCTTTTCATGCCTTCGATGCCTGTGCGCATTATTGGTATCAATGATCGGCTCGAGCCAGGAGCAGATATGGTCGCATCGCATTCCGGTCGAACAAATAGCTTAGACGATCGTTTCCGGATTCGTTGCACGGAACCCGGGTATTGTCAGGGCCCTGGAATGGGTCTAAAAAGCTTTGTCTGGCGAAGTGCCTTTCGCCGCGACTCCTGGCGGTTGCCCGCCAGCAGCCCGCCCGGCCTCTGGTGACCCGGCTGCGGCGCCCGTGTACGCTGTAGAAACACTCACCACTGACAGACTTTGCAAATCGATGAATTTTCCAGGTAACTTCACCCGCATCGCCATACTGGATGTCACCGAGCTGAAACAAAAGGTCCTGGACGTCCCCGACTCGCAATGGCGCTCAGAAGCGTTCCGGCAACAGCGCTACGAGGTCCACCGGGATACGCAGACGATCAGCCTGGTCTTCGACCCCGATTTCCGCCATACGCATCCAACCAAACTGCCAGCTTTGCAGCAGTTCGCCAATCCCGGCGGCCCTCTGAGTGTTGCCGCGGGCCTGCATTACCGCGAGGATGAAATTACCGGTACGCCCGGACACATTACCTACGACCCGGTCACCGGCGAGAGCAATTCCTGGCTGGACGATGCGGCGGGCATTACGACAGGCGACGACACGACGTACGCGGTGTTTGGCGAGGTCGACGTTCCCTTGCTGGCCGACAGGCCGGGTTTCCAGAACCTCACCCTTAACGCGTCAGCGCGGTACACGGACGTGGATTCGTATGGCAGTGATACCACGTGGAAAGCCGGAATAAACTGGCAGTTCCTGCCGTCGATGCGACTGCGCGCGAATCGAGGCACATCGTTCCGCTCGCCGGCTCTGTACGAACTGCACCTTGCCGATCAGACCAGCAATATCAGCCAAAGATCCGATCCCTGCATTCAATACGAGCAGAACTTCCAGAATGGAGCGATCTCGAACAACGTCTACCAGAACTGTATCGCGGACCCGGCCGGCCTGCCCCCCGACTATACGGGCGGCACGATCACACCTACGGTATTCACCGGCGGCGGTGCAGGCCTTCTGGAGGCCGAGACTTCGACTTCGCAGACCATAGGCCTGATCTGGCAACCCGAGTTCGCGAATCTCAGTGTCTCTGTAGACTACTTCGATATTGAAGTACTCGATGAAATCGATCAGCTCGGTGGCGCGCAGATTATTGCAAGCTGTTACGAATCCGATTTCGGATTCGCTTTCGGCAATACGGAACCGTTGTGCCAGCTATTCGATCGCAGCAGCATCAACGACGGCATCGATAACGTCAGGGACAGCTTCATCAACATCGCCCGGCAGCGAAACCGGGGTTACGATTTTGCCTTGCGTTACATAACGGACCTGCAGTTCGGCAATTTCACGATAGACCTGAAAGCCACCCGGCAGGTAGAGGATGTCCAGGCCCTGTTCGAAGACACCTCGCAGGATCTGAACGGCCGCGTCGGCGATCCGGAGTGGGTCGGCGAGTCGAACGTCACGTTTCAGCGCAACAGCTGGCAGGCTTACTGGGGTATGGACTACATAGGCACGTCGTCGAGCGCGGAGTCGTTCGGTCGCAACTTTGTCACGTATCGCGGCGTCAACTATGACGCGGTGCTGGGCACTGACGCAGAGACCTACCATTCGTTCTCGGTCTCTTATGAGTTTGCCAACCAGCTGGTTGTCCTTGGCGGTATCGCGAATGCATTCGACAAGGAGTCGCCGCAGTTGACCGCCGTGCAGGCAAGCCCGAGCGAGTATCAGATGGTCGGAAATGCGCTGTTGGCTTCGCAGTATGACCCTCTCGGAAGGCGTTTCTTCCTTAATGTGACCAAAACTTTCGAGTAATCGGCAGCAATTTGCTAGATTCAGTGCCGGCACCAGGGACCTGGTGCCGGCATTTTTTTGGAGCAGGGTTTTGCCGACTATCGTTGCCAGGGGAGACAATCTGAATGAGCTGAATTCCAGGTTCACTCAGGTCCCTTTGCTCGAGCCGGTGTTCCTGAATAGTGTCCCGAAATGCGGCACGCACCTGATCCGCAATGTCATGCGCATGTTCGTGCCGGTCGACCAGCAGTATCACCAGGCATTCATTCAGTACCCGATACTACGGCAGCACCAGGCTGCTTTTTCCCAGGCCATGCCCTGGCTGAGCTGGGGGCACCTGTTGTTTTCCGACGATTCCGCGATCGTGCTCCGTCACGTGCATCACATCATACTGGTACGCGATCCCTACAGCCGGGTACTGGCCAGGGCGCGGTTCTTCCTTTCAGACACGTTTCAAGGAGCCCTCGAACACCTCAAGGGCGGCAGTGTATCGGTCGACGAGATCCTCAACATGATGATCTTCGGCATACACAAGAAAGCACCGACGCTGCACGAGATATTTACGCATAACGCCGTGTCCTGGCTTGGCACCAAAGCAACGCTCTTGCACATGGAGGATCTGCTGCTACACGCAACGAACCCGGATACGCAAGATGCCAAGAACTACTTCGAGGCACTGCTGAGGAACTGTGGAATCTCCTCACTCCCGGACGACTGGCGGGAGCGCGTACGCATCGGGTCCGATCGTGAGCAAAGCGGCACCGCGAGGGAGAACCTTGCCGGAGACGGCCGGTTCAGCATTCCGGACGAATTGCCAGAGCGCCAGAAGGAACTCGTCAATTATGCAGCGCCGGGATTACGCGCTGTGCTCGGTTATGCATGAGGTCACCCCACCCGGAGGGCGGTTTGCTCTCTGCGCAGCCGTTGCCCAGGCAGCAAGTACTGAATACGAGAAGTCGACAATCGCAACGCGACCCACGGACATAAATCTATGATCTATATCGCCATCGTCACGCTCTATGTACTTGCCCTGCTGGGCATCAGCGTCTACAAGACCAGGGCGGTCCAGTCCGCGGACGACTTTATGGTTGCCGGGCGGCAGGTGCCCGTATACATGCTGGTGGCGACCCTGGTGTGCACATGGATAGGCTCCGGCAGCCTGTTTGGCACCGCCGGACTCACCTTTCGCACCGGCATTTCCGAACTTTGGTTCTCGGCCGGTGCCTGGGTCGGCATCCTGATCGTCTACCTGATTGCCGCACGTGTGCGCCGCATTGCCCAGTACACGCTTACCGACCTTCTCGAAAAACGTTACAGCCAGCTTGCCAAAGTGCTGGGCACGATTGCGATCATCGTCGCCTACATGGTCATCGCCGGTTACCAGTTCAAAGGCGGTGGACGATTCATTTCGATCCTGTCCGAGGGGGCCATCACGCCCGAGACCGGGATGATCTTCGCGGCGATCCTGATCATCGGCTTCACTGTGCTGGCCGGCATGGTGTCGATCGTTGCCATCGACATATTCAACGGCTCCATCATGCTGCTCGCAATGGCGGTTACCTTGCCGTTTGCAATTGCCGCACACGGCGGCTTCGGCGAGGTGATAGCGACCATCCAGCAGGCGGAACCGGCGCACCTGTCGATCATGGGTGGGCACGATTTCTTCTGGGTAATCGGTATCACCCTGCCGACATTCTTGCTGTTGTTGAGCGAAAGCAGCATGTACCAGAAGTTTTCTTCCGCCAGGGACGAGAAAAGCGCGAGGCAGGCGGTAATGGGCATGTTCATCGGCGTCGTGCTGATCGAGACGCTGATGATGTCCATTGCGCTGGTCGGCTTTGCGATTTACGCGGACGATCCGCGCTTCTTTTTCGCCGACGGCAGCATCAATCGCGCGATGGCCGAGGAAATCATCCTGCGCATCGGCTACGAGCAGTTGCCCGTCATCATCGGTTCGCTGTTGCTCGCCGCCGGTGCAGCTATCATCATTTCGACCGGTAACACCTTCCTGATGGTGACCTCGACGAATGTCACGCGCGACATATTCCATGCATTCTTTTACAAGAACGCGACGCAGTCTCAGATAGTCTGGCTGCAGCGCGGCTGCATAATCGGCATCGGCGTCCTCGCATACCTCATGATGAGCCAGTTCGAGACGATCCTGGAGATGGCGCTCATCTCCTACACGATGATCGGCGCCTCGCTCGCGCCCGCTTTGCTTGCAGCATTCTTCTGGAAGCGGGTAACGCGCGTTGCCGGCGTGGCTTCGATCGCATCGGGCATGCTGACGGTTATCACCATCGCGGCCCTGAACTCCGTCGTCAAGGACAGCGCCGAGCCATTGAACGTGCTTGGCCTGGTCTTCCCGATGGACACGGACTACATCGCCATTCCCGCCGTCATAGTGTCGGTTACGACCCTGGTCATCGTGAGTCTCTTGTCGGCGCAGCCCAGGGAGAGTGACTGGCGGGACTTCATCACGAAGTGACACCCTCGTGCGGTGAACTCAGCCGCCTATCCAGAACATCAGGGCGAGAATGGCCGCGAGGTATGCGGCGCCGAGGATGATCACCCCGGTCTCGATCTCCTGGTTACGATCATCGCCGCTCATTGCAGGGACGCCAGCGGGTCGGGGGCCGCCTCCCAGCCGCCTCCGAGGGCTTTGTAGATAGCCACGACATCGATATTGAGTTCCGCCTCTTCGAGCGCGCGGCTCACGAGATCGTCCAGCACCGGGTCTCCAAACTGGCGCCACCACGCTGCCTCGAAGCTGGCCGTGTCGAGACTTGCGTCTGTTGCGATCGCAATTTCCGCGTCCGCCGTCTGCGGCGCTTCGTACTTCGGGCCGACGGCGCAGGCGGACAGCATGAGAAGCAACAGCAGGGTTGTTGCCGCTGAGCTGCGTGCCGTCATTGCTTCGGCTTTGCCGTTCAGTGTTTTCATCGTGTGCACCGGATTCCGCTCAGGCCGCATCCGGCACGGCATCGCCCGCCTCGCCGGTGCGCTGAAATCGCTGCGTCAGCCGGCGAATGACGAGATAGAAAACAGGCGTCAACAACAGGCCGAATATCGTCACGCCTATCATGCCCGCGAATACCGCGAGTCCCATGGCATGGCGCATCTCCGCGCCGGCTCCGCTGGAGAAAACCAACGGCGTGACGCCCATGATGAAGGCAAGGGAGGTCATGAGTATCGGCCGCAGTCGCAACCTGCAGGCTTCGATGACCGCATCCCAGGCGGAAGCCCCCTGGGCCTCGCCGTCACGCGCGAATTCGACGATCAGGATCGCGTTCTTGCAGGCGAGACCCACCAGCACGATGAGCCCTATCTGCGTGAAGATGTTGTTGTCGCCTCCGGTCAGCCAGATACCGGCAATCGCAGACAGCAACACCATCGGCACGATCAGTATTACCGCGAGCGGCAAGCTCCAGCTCTCGTACTGCGCCGACAGCACCAGGTACGCGAGCAGTACGCACAGCGGGAATACCCAG
>JAKEGN010000281.1 GCA_022615525.1 Woeseiaceae bacterium | reverse complement strand
TTGTCGATTGTCGAGCTGAACCTGCCGAGCGCGGCCGGTGGGGCCTCGAGCGAGGCAGATACCTTCCGTGTCGAGGTCATCGTGCGCGACCAGGGCATCGATATCAGCAACGGCACCGCGATCATTGCGTCGATGCCAAAAGTCGACGGCGAGTACGATCTCGAAACGCTGTCCGATTTCATCATTACGCTGAAGCAGGACTACCCCAGCCACGATGCCGCGTCTGTACTGGTGGAAGCGCATATTCCTTACGACTACCTGATCCAGGTGATGGATGTCGTCCGCAGTGTCGAGATCCAGAGCGAGGCAACCGCAGAGTTCGAGCTGTTCGCGCTGTTCACGGAAATTTCGGTGGGAGATGCGCCATGAGGAATACACGCAGGATCCAACGCATGTCGCGCAACCGCCGAAAGATTCCGAAGATGAACCTGACTTCATTGATGGACGTGTTCACGATCCTGGTGTTCTTCCTGCTGGTCAACACCGGGTCCGTCGAAATAATGGAAGCGCCGAAGACGGTGACCCTCCCCGAGTCGAGGGTCGAAACAAAACCCCGCGAGACGATCGTGATCTTCATCAGCCCGGACGAAGTGCTGGTCCAGGGCGAGCCCGTCGCACTCGTTGCGGACATACTCGACGACAGCGCAGCGACGGTCGGTAACATCGGCGCGCGCCTGGCGGAACTGAACGAACAGGTTCTCGGGCCGAGTACACGGCATGTCGCCGAGAGTCGCGAGGTGACAATTCTCGCGGACAAGTCTGTCCCCTTCGCGGTCGTGAAAAAGGTCATGTCGACCTGCACGCGGGAAGGGATCGAAAACATTTCGCTTGCCGTGATCCAGAGGCCATCGCAGGTAGCGGCCCTCTAGCACTTCAAGGATGGGAGTGACGCAGTGAGCTCCGGAAACCCCGAACTCGAACTAAGAATCCGCGAGGAAGTCGCGAACTCCGAGCGCGCGCTGGAAGCACTCGAAGGAGAACTGCGGGCAGCCGAGGGCGAACTCGAGAAGCTGGTGGACCAGCGCCACCAGTACGAATTGCTGGGCCGGATTTGCAACGGGCTCGAGGAGCTCGAGGGCATGGGAGCGCAGCGCCTGTTCTGGGGCGCGGAGGGCGGCGCGGATGCCGCGGCCGCACACCTCACCAAAGCCCGCAGCAAAATGGACGAGTTCCAGCAGCTGGTTGCCGTTGCGGAGACCCGTCGCGATGACGTAGTCGCCCGTATCGGCAGACAGAACGAGTCTCTCGACTACCTGCACTACGATCTGCAGGAAGCCATCGAAGCCGAGGAGGGCCGCCAGTCCGAGTGGGCGGTCGAACGCGAAGCACACGACGCAGCGAATCGCGCTCAGGTCATGCCGTGGTCCCGCGGCTGTGAGGAAGATCAGCGTTTTCGCCGTGCGCTGGCTGCGTCGGTGCTCTGGTTCATGCTCGGCGCCATCCTGTCCCGCCTGGTCGAGCTGCCGATTCCCGATCGCGACGAGCTCATCGAAGTGCCGGAACGGGTGGTCAAGCTGATCGAGCGGGAAATCAGGCCGCCGTCGCCGATCGAGGCGCCGGTCATTCCCCAAGAATTGCCCGAGCCGGAACCGGAACTCGCCGACGAGCAGCCAGAGGAACCGTTGCCCGAGGCGAGCGAGGAACCGGCGCTTGCGGAAGTGCAGCAGCCGGCGACAAAGGAACAGGTCAAAACGAAGGGCATCCTGGCGTTTCGCGAGAGCTTCGCCAATCGCGCGGCACTTACGCCAACCGCACAGCTCGGTTCGCAGGCGCGTGTGAGGTCAGCCGGCGAGGCTGCGATCGGGCGGCCGGAGCGGTCGATGGTCACTACCTCGGCGGCCGGCTCGAGCGGCGGCATCAATCTTGCCGACATAAGTCGCGACGTCGGCGGTGGGGGACAGGGTATCGAAGGCGTCGCGGTCATGCGCGTCGCAAGTTCGATCGGCGGCGAAGGCGGAGCGGACAGGCCGCTCGCCGGCGGCGCTGGCGCGCTGGCCGGGCGTACCGATGAAGAGATCCAGATCGTCTTCGACCGCTACAAGGCAGCGCTGTATCGCCTGTATAACCGCGAGCTGCGCAAGGACCCGACTTTGCGCGGACAAATCGTCCTCCGTCTGACGATCGAGCCGGACGGCTCCGTATCGCTGTGCCACCTGCACTCGTCCGACATGGATGCCCCGCTACTCGGCGAACAGGTCGTGGAGCGAGTCCTCACCTTCGACTTCGGCGCCAAGGAGGGCATCGTCGCGATGACCATTATTTATCCGATCGATTTCCTGCCGGCTGCCTGAGCACGCGTTCCACTCTACATAATCCGGCACAATCGTTGCCGCGGGTTCCGCATCGCCACAAAGCCTGCGCGGGCACCAGAATCGGCCGGACCGTAACCTCCAGTCACTTGCGGAACGCCAGCATTGGCGCCGCCTGCAGCGTCGCAGAAAAAACCTGAAGGTTTTTTGGCACAGGCATTCAATAGGCAATGAATCCTGTGATGCGGATCACCCTTTTTGCGATGTGTGTTCGCCATAGTTGCTGTTCGGATCAGATCAAGGCAACTCCACCGAAAGGTGGCGGCGCAAAGTCACCGGTCTACAGGGCGCTTGGGCCCCATGACAGCGGAACTGCCTGAACCCGGATTTCAGATCAGGCAATCCTCACTGACGATGCGATCGGCTGCCGACGCGCGATGGCTGCGTATGGGCTCCAGGGACAGGATCAGTGCAAAAAAGGCAGGCTTCAGCCGGACTGGACTCCGGCTGCTTGCGTTGCTGTTGCTGCTTGGCACCGCCGTGTCGGCGCAAGCCCAGAGCTGCTCCGACTATCCGAACGGCGTACTCGACGGTTTTGCCGGTACGGCTGCACCTGCCCAGCTGCAGATCGACAGGAACTGCACGATCAGGAACTACCCTGCATCGAATCCGCTGTCTACCAACTTCAGCTTTTTTACACA
>JAKEGN010000280.1 GCA_022615525.1 Woeseiaceae bacterium | reverse complement strand
TGCACGGCAAGACCCTTAGAGAAGTCGACATGGACCGGCCGCGTTTGTTGATAGGCCGCTCGGATCACAACGACCTTTGCGTCAACAGCAAGTACATCAGCAGGCACCATGCGTTGCTGGTCCGCCACGGGCGCGCAACCTTGCTGATGGATCTCAACAGTACCAACGGCACCTACGTGAATTCGCGGCGCGTGAGCAATCACGTGTTGCAGCACGAGGATGTCATATCGGTGGGCCAGCATGGCGTGAAGTTCATCGACCCGCAGGCAACTGCCGGCATCGAGATCGGCGGCGCGGGACTTGACGACACAGTCGTAATGAAAAGCCTTGAGGACATACGCCGCTTGCTGGTGAAAGAAAACACCGTGTCGCTACCGGCACAGGAACCGGGCGGCGCTTACCCGGGATCCGAGCGGAATTCCGCCTGATCGCGGCTCAGTTCGCCGATCGCAGTGAGGACGCGACCTGGCGGCGGGATTTCTCGCGCAGGAAGTTTTCCTTGAAGTGTTTGCGGCACATCGACACATAGCGGTTATTGCCGCCGATCTCCACCTGTGAACCCTCCGTGATCGCATTGCCGTCGGCATCCAGCCGCACGACCATGGTCGCTTTCGATCCACAATGGCAAATGGCTTTGAGTTCGGTCAGCACGTCGCTCCACGCCAGCAGGTACTGGCTGCCCTCGAAGGGTTCGCCACGAAAGTCCGTGCGCAAGCCGTACGCCAACACCGGGATTTCCAAGTGGTCGGATACCTCCCCGAGCTGAAATACCTGCGCCTTGGTGAGAAACTGCGCTTCATCGACCATCACGCAGTGCAACGGGTCTTCCTGGATGCAGGTTTCGACGATATCGAACAGGTCATCCGCACGATTGAAGGTGGTTGCCTCCGCTTCGAGGCCGATACGTGAGGTGACCCGGCCCACACCGTAGCGATTGTCAACGGCAGGAGCCAGGATGAGCGTGCTCATGCCACGTTCCCTGTAGTTATAGCTCGACTGCAGCAGCGACGTGGATTTTCCCGCGTTCATCGATGAGTAATAGAAATAGAGTTTCGCCATATGTTGCACCCGGATGCGGCAAAGGCCCCGCTATTTTACGCGCTTGACACGGACGGTGCCGCCGCCGTCGTCGACCGCCATCTTGTAGCCGAAAAAGTCCTTGGTCAGGGTGGCTGCAAAATTGCAGTCGCTTGCGCGCAAGTGCTGGCCACCGGTGCGTTTCCAGGTCTCGCCATTCTGCAGCAGGAAGTACGTCTCGCCGGCGTTGGTGACCCTGCAACTGCTTACCGCGATCCGATACTCCTCCGGGGGACTCTCGCCGGCGACAGGCACGTTGGTGGGAGCCGAGGTTGCGGGCACGGATGCCGCAACGGCGCCACCTGCGGTAGCGGCTGTGTCCGCCGATTCTGCAGGGCTGGGCACTGTCACAGCGGGTTCACTTTGCCCTTCGGCCAGCGCTTCCTGTCCCAGCCCCTCGTAGCAGGCGATGCGAGCCACTTCATCGGCGGTTTTCGCACAAGCTTGCAAGCGCTCGGCAAAGTCTTCCGACTCGGCAGACATACCGGAACTGACGCTGAACACAGCGGCCAAACCTATAACGAAACTTGAGCTGATTCTCTTCATTGGATTTCGGACTTTGTTGGTGCCCGGGGCGGGAGTCGAACCCACATGACCTTTAGGGTCAACGGATTTTAAGTCCGTAGCGTCTACCAGTTCCGCCACCCGGGCCTGCGGACGTAAATGGAGGCTAGGGTCGGAATCGAACCGGCGTCCACGGCTTTGCAGGCCGCTGCATGACCACTCTGCCACCTAGCCGGGGGCATTTATCCAAGGGTTTCCTGGCAAGCTGGGGATACTACCCTATCTGGCAGGCGCTGCAGTATAGCGGCAGCCCTGATGGAATCAATTTCTTCCCATCCGACAATCATCACTCATTCTTCAGTGATTCCTGTGGCTACCTTCAGGCCAGGAGCCGCACTCCGTTGCACTGTTTGACCGCCGGCATTTCGCCGGTTCTCGACAATCGCAATGGAGACAATCATGCACACTTCAACTTTCCTGAAAAGGCAGGCGTTCGCGTTGCTCGTGGTACTGCTCTCGTTCGTCCAGGAGCAGGCTCGGGCAGATACCGCCTGGCTCCAGGGTCAGAAGTCCCGACCGGAGGTCTTCGTCTTCGGTGACAGCTTGTCCGATCCCGGAAATTTCTTTGTCTACACCGGCATGGTGTCGGTTGCACCGTACGATGTGATCCCCAGTGCACCCTACGACATACTCGGGCGTCAGTTCAGCAATGGTCCCACCTGGGCGCAGGTATTTGCGGTTCGGCTCGGTACGCTGAAGTCGGCGTTACCGGCATTCGCTAATCCGGTGAAGTTCAATAACTTCGCGTTCGGCGGGGCCAGGGCGCGCGCCGGCGGACAGGTTCCGGGCGCGGCTGAGCAGCTGGGCTTGTTTCTGCAGGCACACGGCAATTCGGCGCCTGCGGATGCATTGTATGTCGTGCAGTTCGGCGGCAATGACGTGCGGGATGCACTCGAGGCAGCGTCCACCAATCCTGCGGCCGTTCCGCAGATCATAACCGAGGCTATTACCGCGACCGCCACAACGGTCCAATCGCTGGCGATCGCCGGTGCGCGGCGATTCATGGTTGCCAATGTGCCGGATCTTGGCCACGCGCCTGCCATCAGGATGCTGGGACCATCGGCGGTGAGCGGTGCCCGCAACATAGCGAGCCTGTATAACGGCTATCTCGAGGGCGCGCTGCAGCAGCTCGAAATCGGTCTTGGTCCCCTGGGAGTCGAAATTGGCCGGCTGGACCTGTTCGCGTTCATCAATGACGTCGTCGCACAACCGGAAGCTTACGGACTGAGCAACGTGACC
>JAKEGN010000279.1 GCA_022615525.1 Woeseiaceae bacterium | reverse complement strand
TCGCCTTGAGGCCAGGGCGGATCGGGGCCGGCGGGTGTCGGGTAACGGGTCCCGGAACTTGAGATGCTTAAGGATGCGCTCGACGACATCGGCATTTTCGATGACGGCGCAGGGCATGCAGGCTGCGATGCCTCACCTGGACCTGTTGGCAGCGGGAGCGGATCTGGCGGCTATCGAGCGTGTCTTGCCACAACTGATCGAGGCACTTCAATGATGATTGTCGAATCACTTGATTTGTCGTGCTGCGATCCTGGCAAACCGGAGGGTTTGGCAGATGTACGCTGACGAAATCAAAGCTGTTAGCGAGAAACTGATTGCTTCGGGCAGGTCTTACGTCGTCGCAACCGTGGTCCGCGCCGAGGCCCCGACTTCAGCCAAGGCCGGTGATAGGGCAATCGTCGATGCAACGGGAATTCGTGCCGGCTGGGTCGGCGGCGGTTGCGCGAAGCCCGCTGTAACTCGCAACGCAGCCGACGCACTGCGGGATGGCCGGACGCGGCTGATCCGCATCAGCCGCAATATCGAGAATCTTGAAAGCGGTATCATTGGCTATCCGATGACCTGTCACAGTGGCGGGACGCTGGATATATTCATCGAGCCTGTCATGCCGAAGCAGTTACTTGTGATCATCGGGCAATCCGCGATCGCTCAGGCGCTTTGCGCGCTCGCGTCGCTTTCCGGATTTGATGTCACTGTGGCGGCGCCCGGTGGCGACCGCGGAAAATTCCCTGCAGCCGGCGACTGGATCGAGGATCTTGACGACGTCGGCCACATCGATCGTGCACCGGTGGCGATCGTGGTAGCGACGCAGGGCTCCGGCGACGCGCGAGGGCTCGAAGCAGCGCTGGCGCTTGATGCGAATTACATTGGCCTCATTGCCAGCCCGAAAAAAAAAGCGCACGTCTGAAAGAGGCACTCGAGCAGCGCGGTTACGCTAAAGAAGCGATTGCCAGACTCGATGCGCCTGCCGGAGTTTACATAGGCGCGGTATCGCCGGAGGAGGTCGCCATATCGGTGCTGGCCGAACTCGTACGGCGGCGGCGGCTTGGAACGAGCAGCAACAAAATGACCGGGTCCGCGGAGGAACCGGCCGACGAAGGCGTGAGTACTTGTCATTCGCCGCAAGCATCGGCCGCCAACGAACTGGATTGACATGGATCGGCAAGAGATGGCGAATCCGGATATCAATGACGTTTTGAAAACGGCGCTCGCGTGGCGAGAGGCGGGCCGGGAGGTCGCGTTGGCCACCGTGGTCGAAACGGGTGGCTCGTCGCCACGGCCGGCTGGCAGCAACCTGGTTGTCGCCGCAGACGGCGCGTTCGAAGGGTCTGTGTCCGGCGGCTGTGTCGAGAGTGCCGTAGTCTCCGCTGCCCTGGAGGTCATCGCTTCGGGCGAGCCGAGACTTCTGGATTTCGGCTATACCGATGCCGATGCATGGGCCGTCGGGCTTGCCTGCGGCGGGTCTGTCCGCGTGCTGGTGGAGCGCATCGATTGAAACGCGCAATGCTGACCGCACTGGTTGCCGCGCGCCGGAATAGACAGGCTGCCGTTCTTGTCCGCGGACTGACGAGCGGACGACAGTGTGTGGTAACGGAGCGCGAATGCCACGGCGACACCGACGTAATGGATGCAAGCATTATCCAAGCGGCTCGCGCAGCGCTGAGACTCGATGGCGCAAGCGTCATCGAAGCATCCGGCGAGCCCTTCCTGGTACAGACCGAGGCAAGTCCCGTTCGGCTGTTCATTATCGGCGCGGTCCACATTGCGCAAGCGCTGATCCCGATGGCCAGGCAACTGGGCTTCGAGCTCTGCCTTATTGATCCGCGTACGGCGTTTGCCAGTCCGGAGCGCTTCCCCGATATCCTTATCGACAATCGCTGGCCGAAGGAAGCGATGCCTGACTATCGGCTCGATGCCCGAACGGCGGTCGTGGCGTTGAGCCACGATCCGAAAATTGACGAACCGGCATTGCAGGCGGCAATGGATTCAAGCGCCTTCTACATTGGCGCCCTTGGCAGCAAAGCCAATCATTTGAAAAGACTCGGTCGGCTTGCTGCGCTTGGTTATTCGGACGAACAACTCAGGCGCATTCACGGGCCAATAGGCCTGCCGCTCGGTGGCCGCTCGCCGGCCGAGATCGCTGTGTCGACGCTGGCACAGGTCATTCAGTCGCGAAACAGTGGATAGGAAGTTCTTGGGGAGAACTCAATATTGCGCGCCGCTGTGGAGCGAAAGTTCGAGATCATCGGCGAGGCGTTTACGAGGATTCATTGAAAAGCGCTTTTCGGTTCCCGGAAAATTTTCCCCAGCAACCGAATCCCCTTTCGCAGCGTCTGAGTGTCCTCCACGCCGAGCGAGCGAATGTGTGCATTTGTACGGCTTCGGTCGCCCTTGAATCCGTCGAGAGTCGATCGAAGGCTTGTCCGTATGGCCGTTCCGTATGCCTGCTCGGCAATTTTCATTCCTTCTTCAACTGCCGGCAGGCCTGCATGGACCGTTATGAAGGCGAGATCCACGAGATCCCTCGACAAACTCGATTCGTCCAAACCGCGGTCGGCATTCGCCAGAAACTTTTCTGCAATTGCGCACTCCCAGCGGAGCGTCGGTATACCCAGTGTCTTGTCGATCGCCCCTTCAAGGTCGATGCGAGCCTCAAGAATGATTTCAAATTTTATGGGTACGCCGCCGACATTCAGGAACGTACGTATGCCGTCACGATCGGCTCGAACGTCTCGCGCAAGGTCGACCGATCGACGAAAAATCGCACCGAGGGACCGGTCCGTGACCGTTTCGCGGAGTAACCGGAAACCAACCCTGCTCGAGCACAGAAAATCGATATCGCGGGATTCCCGATACTCCCCGAGCGTCATCGCGAGCAAGGTGCCGCCTCCGAAATAGCATTCGGTGCGGACGAGAAATTTGGCATCCATCCTTTTCAGTACACTGGCGACGAGTCGATGTTGCGGCCGGCGATATTCAGGCATTGATCACCCCGCCGCCGAATCGTGCCTTTAGGCGGTCGATCAACGCGTGTTCCTCCGGGTCGAGGCGGCCAGGCTCGATGAACCGCCAGTTACGCTCGTAGAGCTGAAAGGCTTCTTTCGCCGGTAGGTACTCGTCCATACGATTCCACGCCAGATCGCGCAGCTGCGGATAGTCGGGCAGATGCACGATCAACTGATTTAGGGCATCGTCCAGGAGGTCCGGGAAATCGGCCGCACGACGTGCGACGGCCAGCTTGGCGGCTGTGTCTCGGGGCAATACGAGCTGCACGTTGACGAGGCCCGCGCGGCGTTCCCGTTCGCGCTGCGCACGCTTGGCGCGTCGGAGTTGTTCCCCGCGCGTCACCTTGCTTGTCACTGGTCGACCCACTTTGCCCATTCTGCCATTCTCGGTCAATTGTGATGACATGTCAACATCACGATTCGTCGATTTGGACGACAGCCAGATATGGAGAATGCGGTGACGAAAGAAAAGGCCGCCCGCAGGCGGCCTTTGCGAATGTCCAAAGACTTTTCAATCCCTGGTTTTCCCTGCGATCAATCTACTCCGGCTTGTTCGGCACCTTGAAGCCCGTAATCATGATCAGGTCATCCGTGTAGCCGTTACAATCGCCGCTATCGCAAGCGAAGTTCGACTCGAAGTCCAGCAGGCTCTCGTGCTGCGAGCCGTGCTGCACGTTGTAGAAAGCTGTGCGACCCGTACCGTCGAAGATGAAACCCGTAGGCTCTGCTTCCGGATCCGTGATCGACAGTAACGCCACGCAACCATCGGATGTCTCGTTCTTGTCGCCGCCGTCCGGCAGGCAGGCCCAGACGTCACCGAAATCCGTGTCCTCGATCATGTAAACGTTGCTCGTTACCGGCTGGATATCGAGGTTGTCGTGACTGGAGAGGCGCAGATCGAGATCCGGTGCAGACGAATCGACAAACCGCTGCGAGTCAACTTCGGCGAGTACCGAGCCGTCGATCGACAGGAACGCCTTGGTGCCAGCGGTACCGCCGATGTCGACGAAAACTTGCACCTGTGCGTCGAGGGCCGACGACGACTCGGTCGCGCAAAGCGCCTCGCCGTCGCTACCGCCGCAGGTGTTGGTCCAGCACCAGCGAATACCGTCTTCGCCAGCGAATTCGCCGTAGCTGCGATCGACGTGGAGGTCCTCAGGGCGGCAATAGCCCGTCGCGCCGTTGGCCGCAGCGTCGGCACGAGCCGTCGGTGCGCCGACTTCGACCCAGCGCCCGGCATCGCCATACTCGCAGCCCTGGCCGTAGTCGTCGTCGCCGCTGCAGGCGTGAAACAACGCATAGTTATCGCCACTGACAAGCGGCGACTGACTCAGGTCCGATATCGCATTGTCGCAGAGCTGGCCGGGGCGAACGGGTGCGCCAACGCAATCGTAGAGGACGTCCGGAACGAAACGGAACACGGCGCCGCCGTCGCCGTCCTGACCGGAACGCAGTTCGTCACCACCGATGACGACGCCGTTATCCAGCACTTCGAGGCCTTCCCAGGCCTGCGTGACGAGCGCATCGCGTTTTGCAACGGTGGCTGAGGCGAGCGGGCTGCCCAAGCCGTTGCGAATATCACCGCTCGGGCGATCGGCTATCCAGTGACCGTCGGTGTGCAGCGGATCGATGATCTCGTAGACCTGGCCATCGTCGGTTTCCTCGGTCGCAAGAACGGTACCCCACTGTGTTGTACGAATGCCGTCACAGCGATCCATGCCGTGAAGGATGTTTTCGACAGTGCCAGTTTCCACATGAATGCGTTGTACCGACGTGTTCTGGCCGTCAACGGGCTGACCCGAGACTTCCTCACCCACACCGGCATCGGATCGACCGCCTTCGTTACAGACAATAAGGTGCGTGTAATCGGTGTCGTTCGGCCAGAACGTGATCATATCGGCCCGGTATCCGACGTTGCGCGCGACATACTCGGCGCGCAGGCTACCGGCCAGGAACTGACGGTCTTCGGCCGTGGCGATTTCGCGTGCAACGACATCCGCCTCGGTCGCGCTTCTCTGGATTGGCTGGCTGAAGCCAAAAAGTTTATTTGATTGCGCACGAAGCAGACGTTCCTGTTCTTCACCGAAATCGCTCTTTTGCGCAATTGCTTCGGGAACAGGGACAAGTACCGCGGCCGCTAACAGCGTCGCGCCGACTAATTTGAGATTCATCAGGATTTTCCTCCAACTTGGTATCGATGTTGTACGCACGCTTAATGCGAGTGCGGGGGACGCGTGCCGTAGACTGGAGGATGGTGATTAAGGAGCGATGACTGCGACATGACAAATCGATGACCTTGCCGCTTTGACGATCGATCGAAATGTGGCGCTATTCGTCTCGGCAGGGCAACCTGGCAGTCACGCACTTCATGCCATTGGGTCGGTCAGCCAGGACCTCACCAAGCCAGCGCCAGGTAAGGTACCAGGCC
>JAKEGN010000278.1 GCA_022615525.1 Woeseiaceae bacterium | reverse complement strand
GTCCCAGGGTAACAGCGACAGGGCGCAGCCCCGGCAGTCGAAGGACTTCAACAGCCGGAAGCGCCCCGGTCACGTATCGAAGAGTAGCCGCTAAGCGGTATCGCCCAGATAATCTTTCTTGCCGACGTCCACACCGTTATGCCGCAAGATGGCGTAAGCGGTCGTCACGTGAAAGTAGAAGTTCGGGATCACGAAGTCCGTGATGTAAGCGCCCCCTGTGAACTTCACTTCGCGCGAACCCAGCTTCAATTCGATGTTGCGCTTTTCAGCACCTTCGAACTGCGCGGGCTTGAACGTAGCGAGAAAGTCGATTGCTTTGCGAATTCGCGCATGCACATCGGCAAACGTTTCCTCGTCGTCGGGCCACTTCGGCACGGTATTTCCGGACAATCTTGCCGCAGCACCCTTTGCCGTATCGGTTGCAATCCGAATCTGGAAGACGAACGGCAACATATTGGGAAACAGCCGTGCCTGGATCAGCGCAGAGGGCTCGATCTTGTGTTCCGCCGCGTAGGCCTCGGATTTGCTCACCACCGCATCGAGGTTCTTGAGCATCTTCGACAGCGGTGCAATGACGTGATCGTTTATCGACATACTCATGCGATTTTCTTCCTCGGTGTCTGAGCAGTAATGGAAGTCAGGGCGACGACCGGTCTAGCGCTTGGCCGCCTTCTTCTTTTTCTTCTTGCTTTTCTTCTTGCCGCCCTTTTTGACCTTGCTGGCCGCTTTGGCCATATGCGTTGCGATGGCATCCATCAATGGCGGCGACAGGCAATCGTAGGGTTCGAGACCGAGCTCCTTCAGGCGTGCGCGGATGGCCGCCATGTTTTCCGGCTTTTCACCCGACTCGATAATGGACGAGACGAACGCGGCGAACTCCGGCGGCGACCAGCCGGTTTGCGGCGACCTTTCGGTATGAATGAAGTCCAGGCCGAAGAACGGGTGCTGCTTGTTCTCGATGCGTCCGACCATGTGCACCCCGCAAACCTTGCAGGCGTGGCGCTTGATAACCGCACTCTCATCGACGACTTTCAGGTTCTTGCGGTTGGCCGTGACCTTGACCTTGGCCCTCGGTACGACAGCAACCATGGAAAACCTGGCGCCTGCCGGTTTCCAGCACCGTGTACATCCGCAAACGTGGTTATGTGCGGACTGGCTGCCGACCGTAATCTCCACCGGATCATTCCTGCACAGGCAGACGAGTGTGCCTCCCTGGAATCCGGCACGCGCCGGCATGATGCCGTTGTCGACGGCCGGATGAATGGTTACGGAACTGTTCATAGCGCCCCCTTGGAGTTCTTGATATCGAACACCCGGAACATGTGATGCCGCGGCAACGGCGGCGACATAGTGTAAGGCAGTGGAACCTGCGCGCAAAGCATGATGCTATGATCCGTAACCTTTGCTTTCGCCGGATATGCCAATGCGCCTCAATACCCTGACGTTTTTGATGGTTCTTCTTGCCGTTGCACTGACTGGCTGCGGCCGCGACGGAGCTGACACGGGATCGGACGGAGTCCGCTCCGGCGGCGACGTGGACGCGGCGCTTGCGACCGTGACGCTCGATACTCTCAAAGGCCATCTCGATTACCTGGCAAGCGATGCCCGGCAGGGCCGGATGACCGGCACCGCCGCTTATGACGAGGCCGCAGCCTATGTCGCGGACCAGTTCGCCCTACTTGGCCTCGAACCGGCCGGCGAGGACGGCTGGTTCCAGAACGTACCGCTGACGGCGAACCGCCTCGATACCGGCCGCGCGTCCGTGACCCTGCACAAGGATGACGGCGATTCCTCACTGGCCTGGAAAGACGACTTCGTCATGTCGGGAGATGACCTGCGGACCGAATCCATCATTACCGCGGATGTCGTTTTCGTCGGTTTCGGGGTACACGCTCCGGACATGAACTATTCGGACTACGACGGGATAGACGTGAGTGGCAAGATCGTTGCGCTATTCAGCGGCGCCCCGGCCAATTTCCCGCACAATGAAAGAGCATTCTATTCATCCGGGCGGACCAAGGCCGAGGAGATGGTTCGTCGCGGCGCCGTCGGCTACATCGGCTTGCGCTCGCGCGTCGACCAGAAGCGCGTTCCGTGGGAGAGACTGACGCTGAATGCAGGTGTCCAACCCGGGATGTCATGGATCAACCTGTCCGGCAATGTCGCCGACTATCATGAAGAGATCCAGGGCAATGCTACGATCAACGTTCCAACCGCGGCCGAACTGTTCGACGGAACGCCGATCACTTTCGAAGAGGCGCTGGATGCAGCGGATTCGGGGCGTCCGCGGTCGACCGCTCTTGGCGTCAAGGTCACGTTGACCCAGCACACGAGCCACGAGGAGGCCACCAGCGCCAACGTCGTCGGGCTCCTGCGCGGCAGCGACCCGCTGCTGGCGAGCGAGTACATAGTGTATTCGGCTCATCTCGACCATATCGGTGTCGGCACCGCGGTCAACGACGACGATATCTACAACGGGTATTACGACAATGCGATGGGCGTGGCCCTGATGATCGAGGCAGCGCGAGCATTCGCCGCCATGCCGATGCGGCCGGAGCGTTCCATCCTCTTTATTGCCGTAACCGGCGAGGAACGGGGGCTCCTCGGTTCGGACTATTTTGCCCACTACCCGACGGCGCCCACCGAGTCGATTATCGCCAACGTCAATCTCGACATGCCGCTGTTCCTTTATCCGCTTGCGGATATCATCGCTTTCGGCGCCGAGCATTCGACACTTGAATCACAAATTGCACCGGCGATTGCCGCCGAGCAATTCGTGCTTACGCCCGATCCGATACCCGAAGAAGTGATATTCATACGCAGCGATCAGTACTCGTTCGTACGCCAGGGCATTCCGGCCGTGTACCTGGTGCCGGGCTTCACATCCATGGATCCGGCCATCGATGGCGAAGCCGCGTTTCGCGAGCACCTCGCCACCCACTATCACCGGCCGAGCGACGATGCCACGCGGCCCGTGGACTGGGAGTCTGCACTGCGCTTCGCCAGGGCGAACGTGCGCATCGGACTGCAGATCTCGTCGACTGTGGAAAGGCCGAGCTGGAACGAAGGCGATTTCTTCGGTGCCCGCTTCGCTCGACGCAACCCATAAGAGAAAAGGAGTCGAACGGAATAATCCTCGAAGGAGCCGCCTGGCTCGGCCATGACCAGTCCAGGCGGATTATTCGGTTCGACCCCTTTTTGTTGCTGGCTCGGATTAGTAGGCCGGACCGTCCTCGTATACCAATCCCGCAACTTCAGCCTGGCGGCTCACCGTGTCATAGATCTTCTGATCCAGCGAGTCCCGCGCACCGCCGGCTTCGTCGACCTTCTTTTTCATGTAGTCGCTGCGGGCATCGGCCAGCTCCCGCACCTTCGCCGACAGCTCCTTACGCTCGCGTGCCAGCTCAGCGACGTAGGCGACCTGCGCTTCCGGGGCCATCGGCTTCAAGGCTTCCGGCAACTCATCCTTGTCCAGTTCCTCGAGCTTGACGCTGCCGCTGGCCACTGCTTCGACCAGCTCGTTCTCGCCGAGGAAATTGTCCATGCCGGCTTCGCCTGAATTGAATGCACCGCGGCCGGCACGTGAGGCCAGCGAAGCACCCTCGTGCAGCTTCTCCGTCGCGGCAATCTTGCCGGACATCTTCTCCTTCTCCGCCGCTGTGCCGTAGTACAGACGTGTGTCATCCAGCTTCGCGGACAGGGCGGCAATTTCCTCGTCGTACGGTGTCATCATCGCTACAGCGCTGCCGGCCTGGTCGACCTGGAAATAATTGCCGCGCCCGAGGTTTGCGATCTGCGTCCACGGCTGAATCGTTTCCGTCATGTTGCCGCACTGGATCGTATTGACGACGATGCCCTTCTCCGCGGCCGATGCCAGGATTGCCGGGTACTGCACTTCGCCCTGGTAATCCATGTGCGGCGGAGCGTCACCGACGAGGAAAATCACCTGGTACGCCTGCTCGGCCTCGCTCCACGCCATCTGGTGCACGGCATCGTAAAGTGCCTTGTTGACGCTCTCCGGACCGTCGCCACCCCCGTCGGCCTGAAAGTCCATCAACGCGGCGTAGACCGAATCGAGGTCGCTCGAGAGATTGACGATGCGGGTCACATAGCTATCGCCGCGGTCCCTGTAACCGACCAGGCCGATGCGTATTTCCGGGGTCGGTTGTGCAGATGACATGGTCGTGGCGATGGACCAGATCTTCTCCTTGGCCGCGTCGATGAGCCCGGACATGCTGCCGGTCGTGTCGAGAACGAACACCACGTCGACGATCGGCTTTTGCGCGACCAGCGGCGTGCGTGAGTTGTCGACCGATTGATCGATCAGGTGCCTGGCGCTCAGCGACGGGTAGTACAGCACCGTGCCGAGTGTCAGTGCAAAAAGTGCAATTCCCACAAGTTTCGTTTTCATGACCAAATCCTCGTTGTCTGTCCTATTGATGATGGTTGTTACTGCGAAATCAGCTGTTTCAACGCGGCATCGGCCTGGCGGCGCGCGCGCTCGAACTCGTCGTTCGGGGCGACCGGCGTCGTCGCGGGACGCGCAGCGAGCGACGTCGGGATAGCAACGAACAGGGCCTGCACCAGGAAGAAACACCAGGTGGCTAGAAACACACTGCCCGTACGCGACAGCGCCCAGATGGCTGCAACAATGCTGAGGCCGGACAAGGCCATGTCCATGAGCGAGGGGACGATGCCCGAATAGAAATATAAGGAACGCAACAGCCAGATCGCGCCGACATGAATCAGCAGGTAGAACGGCAAGGGAGGCTCGAGCCACCAGGCAATCACCGTCATAGCGCTCCACAGCGCGATACTCGTGACGCGACCGGTTTTCTCCTCGTTGCGGCTGAACAGATAGTGGATGTAGAGCAGCGCGAGCCCCGGGATGACCAGGCGCGTGACCGCAGCAACCCCGACGAACGGAGTCAACACCGCGATGAAAGCCGACGCCAGGAAACCCAGTATTGCGGCAATGGCAACGTCATGAAAGAAGCCGGGGCGGCTCATGACACCCTCCTTGCGTTCTGTTCACGCAGGAAAGCAACTTCAATCTCGCTGTCGCTGACGACCAGGTCCTGCGCCAGCCATTGCGCATCGCAATGCACGTTCCTGGTATCGCGGGCCGATCGCTGCGCGAATATTTCGGCTTTTTGCTTCAGGGATTCGAGCGTGCTCCGATTCTCATCGAGCTGGGCCCGTTGCTCGGCGAGGAATTTCTCATTGGCCTGTTCGTCCGCACTCAGGCCTTTCAGCAGGCGCTGAGTTTCGAGTTTTTTCCGGACCAGTCCGCGGGCGAGGTCGTCCTTCTTCGATGCAAAACAAAGGTCCAGTTCCTGGTCGAGCTCTGCGAGCGCCTGGCCGAGTTCCTGCTTTCGCGATTGAACTGACTGTTGTTCGTACGCGCACACCTTGATGGCGTGCTCGGTGGCCTGAACCACTTCATCCATCTCGCGGACCGCCTGTTTGAGGAGCTGCTCGGGCTCCTCGATGCGATCCAGGACGGCATGGAAATCGGCTTTGAATAGTCGCGCAATGCGATTGATGAGTGCCATGATCAATCTCCTGGGTGTCTGTTTGATGACAGGTGCCATCGTAGACACGGCGCATCGCGCCTCACAGGCAGAAACCGGTAAAACCTGCGAAGGGTTATTTACAAAAAATTTACATGGCTCCGCGGCGTACAAAGCGCCACGGTGATACCGTAGGTCCGTGATGAAGAAACGAAACCGCATACTGGTGGTCGAGGACGAGGAAGCCATACGCACCGGCCTGGCAGACGTGCTCGTGTATCACGGCTATGAAGTGGATCAGGCGGCGACCGGTCCCGACGGATTGAGAAAAGCGCTCAGTGGCAAATTCGACCTGGTCCTGCTCGACATCATGCTGCCCGGCATGGACGGCTACGCGATTTGCAATGCCATTCGGGAGAACGACCGGCGCCAACCCGTGATCATGCTGACGGCGAAAACCTCGGATGAAGAGATCATCAACGGGCTGAAACTCGGTGCGGACGATTACGTGGGAAAGCCTTTTTCCGTGCAGCAGCTCCTGTTGCGCATCGAGGCGGTATTGCGACGCAGCCCTGCCGGCGAAGAGCAGCAGCGGACGCTTTGGCTCGGCGAGCTCAGTATCGATACCGAGAACCTGTCGGGCCGCCGCGGTGACGAAACACTGACTTTCACCCGCCGTGAGATCGGCATATTGCAGTACCTGGCGGCGAATTCGACCCGCCCCGTGCCCAGAGAGGAATTGCTATTGAAAGTATGGGGTTACGCGAGAAACCTCGACATCGAGACACGCACGGTCGACATTCACATGGCCAAACTGCGGCGAAAGATCGAACCCGACCCCAAAGCGCCGGTACATCTCGTCACCGTGCGCGGCGCCGGCTATCGCCTGATGAGTGACGACTGACATGCCCGGCACGGGCGTATTCAAAGCATTCGACCTGCGGCGGTTGCGCCTCTTGATCCTGCTGCTGTTCATTGCGCTTGCCGTGCCGACCGGTGCCCTGATCTGGCAGGCATTCGGCCAACTCAAGTGGGAAGCGTTCTACCAGCATCGCGGACTGGCGGAGGAACTGACGGCGCGCATCGATGCGGATCTTGGCGAACGCATTCGTGCGACCGAGGCGCGCAGCTTCGACGACTTCTCCTTTCTCGTGCTGAGCGGCGACCCTGCGGCGAATTTCCTGCAACGCTCGCCGCTCTCCGAATACCCGGTGCCGCAGGACCTTCCCGGTGTCATCGGCTATTTCCAGGTGGATGCCGACGGCAGTTTCCGCACACCTCTGCTGCCACCCGCCGGTGCCGCCGCCGACAAGCTCGGTATCCTCCCCGAGGAACTCGAGCAACGCCGCATCCTGGCCAGTGAAATTCACCGCGTACTGGCCGACAACCGCCTGGTGCGCGATGTCGCAGACGCGAGCGAGGTGATCCTGGATACGGGTCGGCGCGACGAAACCGAGGTCGAATCCGCTCCAGAGTCAGTTGCTGTGGCCGCCGAATCCGAGCGGCAGGTTGCAAAACGAAAGGACGGCTACAGCCAGCAGGTTTTCGACCGGTTGAACAGCCCCGTCCAGGCGCCGGCTGCCGGTGCCATGTCCAACGCGGTGGCTGAGTCCGATACACGCGAACCTGCCGCAGGCTATGGCAAGGTGGCGGACCTGAAACTCGACCAGTCACTGCAGAAGAAAAGCGAAAGCCTGGAGCGCAAATCCTCATTCGACGATGACTTCCCCTCACGGGAAATCCATGCCGCCGGCGCCGAGTCCCCTGCCGTGGTTCGCTCCCGGCGGCTCGAGGAGTCGGTATTGCCGGGGGCCTCTGCATTACCGCAATCGCAAAAACCGGAGGCGGCATCCGAAGTAGCGGGCATGGCCTCGGCCAATGAGGCACTTGTCACCACCTTTGCCAGCGAAATTGACCCCTACGAGTTCAGCCTGCTGGAAAGCGGACACCTGGTGCTGTTTCGCAAGGTCTGGCGTAACGGCGAGCGGCTCATCCAGGGGCTGTTGATCGACAGCGATACCTTCCTCTCGCAAGCCGTTGAAAGCGAATTTCGCACAGCCTCCCTGTCAGACATGTCGGACCTCGTGATCGGCTACCAGGACGATGTGATGCGAGTGGTCCGCGGCACGGAATCCGGTACCTACCCGGTGAACCCCGCAGAATTGCAGGGAACTCTCTTGTACCAGCGTCCCCTTTCCGCCCCGCTGGACGGGCTCGAGCTGATCTTTTCCATCAATCGATTGCCGGCCGGGCCCGGGGCCGAGGTCCTGCGGTGGACGACGGTCATCATTGCCATAGTTTTTGTCGCCGGCTTCTACCTCGTGTACCGCCTGGGCGTCGGCCAGTTGCGGCTTGCGCGCCAGCAGCAGGATTTCGTTTCCGCGGTAAGCCACGAACTCAAGACGCCGCTGACCTCCATACGCATGTACGGCGAGATGCTGACGCAGGGCTGGGTCAGCGAGGACAAGCGACGACAATACTACGAGTACATACAGGATGAATCGGAACGCCTGAGCCGGCTGATCTCGAACGTGCTGCAGCTTGCGAAGATCACGCGCAGCGAAGCGCGGCCGGAGCTGAAACAGAGGAACGTCGGTGAATTGATGAGCCAGATCGAATCGAAAGTCGGCGCCCAGGTGCAGCGCGCGGGTTTCTCACTCCGGCTCCTGAAGAACCCGGTCGACGACCAGGCCTTGGTGATGATCGACGATGACAGCTTTGCGCAAATCATGATCAACCTGGTCGACAATGCCATCAAGTTTTCGAAGAATGCCGAGAACAAGTCCATCGACATCGGTTGTAACCGCGCTGGTGACGACAGCGTGGTATTCACGGTCCGTGATTACGGCCCCGGCATCGCCAGGGGCCAGTTGAAAAAGATCTTCGAGCTGTTCTACCGCGCGGAATCCGAACTGACGCGCGAGACGGTCGGCACGGGCATTGGCCTGGCGATCGTGCACCAGCTTGCAACCCGCATGCAGGGCAAGGTCGATGTCCTCAACAAGGATCCGGGCGCCGAATTCCGGCTGCAACTCCCG
>JAKEGN010000277.1 GCA_022615525.1 Woeseiaceae bacterium | reverse complement strand
GTAGCGCCGGTCTTTGTCGCCGTGGCTTCGAACTCGGCTCTGCGTTTTGCATTGACGTCCGCGATCAGCGCGCTGACCTCCGCGCTCGCTGGTGTCTTGACCGCCGCCAGATAACCAGTATTCGACTCGCCGACCAGCCCCTGGGCTTTTGCGGTTCCGATGTCGATGGCCCATGCCGTCTGCAAGGCGAAGCACATGAGAATTGCTGTCATCAATTTTTTCATGCCGGTAATCCTCAGAAAATTTCGCTGTCTTCTTCGAACAGCCCTTCGAGTTCCTTGTCCACCTGGATCCTGATCTCGTGCTGTATCTTGACGTTGAGATTGATTTCGATCGGCTCTTTCGGCGCCTGGACCTGCACGGTGGGCGTGCATCCGGCAAGAGAGGCAAACAGGACGAACAAAACGGGTATGGTTTTCATGGTCGTGCAAACCTCGGTAAATGCCTCCGCAGCAGCTTAACCGAAGCCCGGGAGGTCCGAAAGCGCGATAGTTCACTCATTGCTCTTTCTCTGCAACAGGTCCTCGATCGCACGAGTCGCCTGCAGGCTTCTCAGTAACTGTGGAACGTTGTTCTCCACACCGAGATTCAGAATCACCGGCTGGGTCGGGTCCATGTCGGGGTTGATGCCGCTCAGGCGCATTTGCAGCTTCAGGTCGCCGGCCGCCGTGTAATCGACGTCCGAGGACAGCGAGTCGAACTGGAAATTGCCCAATGCTCGCGACACGAGGCCGATGCTGTCGTCGGCCACGACTCCAGCCGCAAGGCCGGATCCGTAACGAATCACCCCGCCCGGCGGGTCGCTTTCCAGCCTGCCGCCGGACACGGTAATGGTTTTGCCACTGACAGTCACAGGAATCACGCCCGAGATACTTCCACTCAATGCTATGTCCTCGAATTCTGCGAGGTCGACCATGAACTGCAGCTGAATCGACTGCGGCCACAACATAATCTCGTTGTTTTCATGCTGCGGGGCGTAACGGAACGGGTCGGCGGTGATTTTCCCTCCGAGCGTTGTCATGGACAGGCCCGACACGTCGAGCGTCTCGCCCTGAACGTCCAGTACGAACGCCGCGGCCAGTTGTTCGATGGGGATGCCCACATCGAGCAGCGCCAGGGTCAGCGACGAGGGTGACACCTCGATGCCGGTTTCCGCGCTGATGTTCGCCGAGAGGTCGACGTCGAGGCCGGTAAAAACGATGTCGTTGTAGTGGCCGGCGAGAGACCTTACGCCCTGCGTCAGGCTGCCTTCGTAAACCCAGTCGTCGCCTTCTGACGCGAACTCGAATACGCCATTCGCATTCCAGGATCCGGACACGAGATCCCAGGGGTAAGGCCAGTCGAGCAGCTTCGCAGACAGCGGCTGGCGATCGAAGGACAGGTTGGCATCGCGCAGCGCCACTGAGCCGCGGCCCGCCGCCATCTCGTAACGGACATCGACTTGGGCAGACAGCGCGCCGGCGGAATCGGACAGTTCGATCGTTGTCCTCGCAACGCCGTCATCGAGCGAAAGCTTGCCAGCGGCGCCGGGTGCCACGATCCCGATGTCCTTCCATCGGATCGAAGCGCTGCCTGCTGCAATGGCATTATGGGACTCCAGGCGTTGCGCCCGGTCGTCGATGCGCAACGACGTAACGCTTACCGGCAGGGTTGCGAGCAGGCTGTCGTGGTAAGCGGCGCCATCGATCAGGATATCGAGTGTTTCGGCCTCCGCGCGCCAGTTCTCGTCGTCAACGTGCAGCGCGGCCCCGGATACGAACGAGATTCCCAGCGATGCCACCGTGGCGGCAGGAGATTCGATGTTCTCCAGCAGCAGTTTGAAATCAGGCGCGAAAGTCACACGCGCCTCTTCCGCGGAGAGCACTTCCAGCGTACCTGCAAAAGCCAGGTTGCCGATGCGGGTGTCGCCGATAGCTATCGCAGATTCGTTTCCCGAAACGTGCATGTCGCAAATCACGCCACTGCGGCACCTGAGCTGAGCCAGGCTGACCGGGACGTCCGTGAATCCGGCGGTGCTGACGACAAGCTGGCTTTGCGTAATCGCGGTGGTCCAATCGAGCGACGGGTACCGCAGCTCGAAGGACACAAGGTCCTGACCTTTGCCTCGTACCTGGAGCAACGAGTCGACGGCCAGAAGGTAACTTGCTGCCAGCGGACCATCGATGGTCAGCTCACCTGTCACAGTGGCCGGCCGATCGGACGCATCCGGCAGTTCCGCCGAGATGGATCCCGCCAATCCTGCTTCCAGTCCGACGACTTCTGCCGGCACGACACCAAGTATGTGCAACAAGGATAGCCAGGGAGCGAGCTGAATCGCGGCCGGTCCATCGATCGCGTAACCGTCCTGCAGGCGGCGAATTGAAAGCTGGAGGGACAGCGATTCGCTCGAGTCGCGGGACATTGCGCGAACCTCCGCGCGTTGCAGCGCATCGCTCTCTCTTTCAAATGTGGCAGTCACGGTGATGGCGTCGATATCGAACGACAGCCGCTGGCTGTCCGTGGCCGTACGCCAGGCTACATTTACAAGCGGCGGCGATCCCTGCCGCGAAATGCGCGACAGGCTCAGTTCGGTATCGGGCAGGTTGTCCGGCAAGGCAAGAAACGTTTGCAGGATTGCGGAAATTGCTGTCGGCTCGCCCGGCTCTTTGGCAGGAACGAGCAGCAATTCGCCTATCGCGATCGTGTTGCCGTGGGCGCTCGGGAAGTTGAGCGGAAAAGACACGTCGCGCAGCTCGTAACGGGTACCGTCGTCACTAACGAGTACGAGCTGAGACAACAGTATGCGCTCGGTCCCGAGCGTGTCGATGGACAGGTCCGTCGCGACCAGGCCTCGTTCGCGCAATGCCGAATTCGCAATTTCGCGTGCGATGAATTCGCGCTTGTAGTGTATGACCGTAGCGGCGATTGCCAGCACGACCAGCACGGCAGCCAGGACCTTAAGAACCCTCGACATCGGGAAAAGGTGCCGGATTTATTTTTGCAATGCAAAAATAAATCCGGCACCTTTTCCCGTCGCAAGCCGCGCCGTTGGTCAGAAACGCACGGTTCCGGTCAGTGTTACGGTCAGGGGGTTGCCGTAAAAGCCGATGACGGAGCCGTCCACGGTCGCGAAATTGTAGTTCGCGACCACGTATTCCTCGTCGGTCAGGTTCCTGCCGTGCAGGGCCAGCTGGTAACGATTGTCGTCTGCGCTCCACACGATGCTTGCATCAACCAGCGTATAGGACGGCTGGTCGACTAGCGGCTGCGGGATCTCGAACTGGTAGGTGAAGTCCTTGTAGGATGCCGAGCCGATAAGTGCGAGGCTGCCCTGGTTGCTGAACAGGCTCAACGGCCACTCGTAGCGCAACGTCAGGTTACCGGTCCATTCCGGCGTGTTCTGGAAAACGCGGTCGTCCGATATGTCGACAAAGATCGGTAGCATCGTTACCGGATCCGTCGCGCCGACCAGCCATTCCGTGTAATCGGCGTCGATATAACCGATGGAGATCTTGGTCGAAAAAGCTTCGGTCAGCTGGTGCACATCCTCGAACTCGAAGCCCCAGATCTCCGCTTTGCCGGCATTGGTTGTCGAACCGGCGAATCCGCTCGGGTTGCCGTTGGCATCGAAGAGTATGATCGAACCCGGTACCTGCACGTTGGTGTAGTCCGACGTAAACACAGCGAAATTGGTCATCAGCTTGCCGTCGAGCCAGATGGACTTGGCGCCGATCTCCCAGGTTTCCACCGTTTCCGGCTCGAAACCCTCCCGCACGCCCGGGTTCTGGTAGGCACCGCGCGGATCGAAGCCGCCGCCCTTGAACCCCTCGCTGTAGGAGACGTAGAGGTTGTGCTCGTCCACCGGCGCCCAGCCGAGACTCACGCGCGGTGTAAAGTCGCTGTCGGTGCGATTGCCGTTGAAGGTCGGCACGAATCCGGGTACCGGCACCGTAATCGAGGTGGCACCCGAGTTGCCGAAGTAGGGTGAGCCCAGTCCGAGGAAGGTCTCGCGGGTTACCGTTGCCGTGCGCTCGTCTTCCGTGTAACGGCCGCCGACCGAGACGTTGAAAGTATCGTTGATGTCATAGCTGAGGTCAGCAAATCCCGCCCAAGCCTTGGTGTTGTAATCACCGAGCGTGAATGCCGTGACGCCGCTGCCGCCGATGACAACGTCGAAAGCATCGAACGCATTTGCGTCCAGGTAATACAGGCCGAATACGCCTGACAGTCTGTCGCCGTTGTAATTCGCCTGGAATTCCTGGCTGAACTGGTCGTTTTTGTATTGAACCGGCGCATCGAAAGTATCTTCTTCGGTATTGTCAAAATCGATCAGCGAATCCGTGTCGTCTTCGCGGTAGGACGTGATTGATTTGATTGTCCACAGATTGTTCGGGCTCCACTCGGCGAGCAGCCCGACCCCACCTTGCGAAACTTGCTGGGTCAGGCCGGCGTTTGAAGTCGGAATAGTGGTTATGCCGGCGCGGGTATCGAATACATCGTCGAGAACCGGGTCGCCGGTAACCGTGCTCGGAAGGAATCGATGGCCGTGCCGGGGGTTCGAATCATCCTCGCTGTAATCGCCGTACAGACGCAGGAAGAAGTCATCGGTGGCCTGCCACTCGGCGCTGCCCCGGAACGCAAGGATCTGCTTGTCCGCATTGTCCTCACCGGTGAACAGGTTGTCGCCGTAACCGCCGCGGTTGAAAGTGGCCACTGTGCCGCCGATGCGGAAGGTATCGCTGAGCGGCGTCGATCCCATGACCAGCAAATCTGCCTGGCTGTAGGAACCCACCGATGCCTTGACCTCGAGTGTCGGATCCTCGGCCAGCCTGCGGGTGACGTAACGCACCGCGCCGCCGATGGTGTTGCGCCCGTACAGTGTGCCCTGCGGTCCTCGCAGGATCTCGATCCGCTCGACGTCGTAAATATCGAAAACCGTCGCCTGCGGACGCGCCAGATAGACGTCGTCCAGGTAGATGCCGACACCACCCTCGAAACCGGCGACCGGGTCCTGCTGGCCGACACCGCGGATATAGGCGGTGAGCGTCGTGTTCGTCGCCCGCGAGACTTCCAGGGTCGTGTTCGGCGTCGACTGCGTCAGGGCCACTATGTCGATGGCGCCGATCTCTTCCAGGTACTCCCCGCTGTAGGCCGTTACCGCAATCGGCACTTCCTGCAATGACTCCTCGCGTCGCCTGGAGGTAACGATGATCTCCTCGATTGCCGCCGCCGAGTCGTCCTGCGCGAGGGCCGGCGCAGGTGCCACGCTGAGTGCCGCGCCCGACAGGGCGCCAAGCCACAGGAACAGGAGACTCAACGCGCGCATCGGCGCGCGAAACAGTGCGCAAATCAGTGCAACGAGTTTGGTGTACATCGGATGATCCCCCACGGGACCGCCTTGATGGCGGTCAAAAAATTCAACGTTCGCTCAATTAAGCTTAGTTCAACGTTCGTTGAAACACAACAGTGGGGGGAAGCTGGCTGCTGGTGACGGCCGGAGCGAGGCTCGCTCGCAGCCCGGACCATAGAGGCGCCGCGGGCTTCAGCGTTGGCCGCGGGCGCACAATGCGCGGAAACCGCCGGCAATGAAAGCCGGCATGCGCTCATTGATGCTGGCCATGTCGGATGAGCGGCAGCGGCTGCCGGACAGGTTGTCGATGCGCCCCGTTTCAGCGAACGTGAGGGTCAGCGCCCCGGAAAAAAAGTGATAGCTCCAGTAGAGATCCTCCTCGCGACATTCGGGCAAAGCTTTTCGCAGCGCGTCGATGAAGCGCGAAACCAGCGGATCGAAATAGCGGGTCATCAGTTTGCCACCAAGGTCGGGGGAGTTGTTGATTTGCGCAATGAGAGCGAAATAGTAGTGCCATTCGTCGTGCTTCTCGGCCAGGAGCTCGAGCAGCGGGCGGGTAAAGGCTTCGATGATTTCCTCGACCGTCGGCGCGTCGTCTTTGTGACGTTTCTCGACGGCTTCGAGTGCTCTGAGGCGAATGGCATTGAGGTGCTCCACCCTTCGCAGCATCACCGCTTCGAACAGGTCGCGTTTTGACTTGAAATGGTAGTAGGCTAGTGAGACATCGGCTTCGGCCTTCTTCATGATTTGCCGCACCGATACGGCAGAGAAGCCGCCGCTCGCGAACAGTTCCTCGGCGGCGTCGAGAATTCTTTCCCTGGTCGGGTGGTTCTTGTTGTTCATTGATTCCCCGGCAAGCTGTGATGCGGTCCGCCGCAATCGGCGGCGACACCGCAAATCATACAGTTGTAATTCAACAACTGCTCAACTAAAATTCAACGTTCGTTGAAATCCTGCACCGCTGTGGCGTTGCATCCATAAGACTAAAGAGACGACACCATGGTCTGGTTTGCACCGACACCGCAGCTGATCCCTGACCTGATCGCACTAAACAGCCACTGGCTTCGCGACAAACCGGCGGTGATTGTAGACGACACAGTGCATTCCTGGACGGCCTTCGGGCGGGGCACCTCGCGGGTTGCCAATGCATTGCTCGAGCGCGGCCTGGTACAAGGCGACCGGGTGATCGTGCTCATGCATAACAGCCTCGCGATGGCCGAAGCCATCTTCGGCATCATGCGTGCGGGCCTTGTTGTCGTTCCCCTGAATGTCGCCGTTGCGGACAGCGCGGTCGCCGGCATGATTGCGAACTGCGGAGCGCGTGCAATCATCGCGTCCGACGAGCACATGCAACGCATCACCGATCTCGCATCCGGCCTGTCCGGCGAGGTTCGAAGCCGGCTCATCGGACTGCGGCCGGTGCTGCCCGGCTGGCAGGACTACGACGAGATGCGCGAGGCGGCACCGGACGTACTGGCGACCATCCCGATCAAACCGGAGGATCCCTGCAACATTATCTACAGCTCCGGGACGACCGGCGTGCCGAAGGGTATCGTGCACAGCCATGCCTGCCGCAGCTTCTGGGCCAGTGATCTGGCCGTTGCCCTGCGCTACCACTCGGGCGCCCGCACCTTGTGCAATCTCGGCCTGTACTCGAACATAAGCTGGGTGGCGATGCTTGCGACGCTGTTTGCCGGTGGCACGTTGGTGATCCAGCGGAGATTCGAGGTGAAGGACTGCCTGCAGGCCATCCAGGACCACGGCATCACCCACGCGGCGATGGTGCCCCTGCAATACCAGCGCCTGCTCGAGTACGACGATTTCGATGATTTCGACCTTTCCTCGCTTGATGCGACGATGTGTTGCGGTTCGCCGCTGAGCGTCGTGCACAAGCGCGCCATCATGGAGCGCCTGCCGGGGGATTTCATCGAGCTTTACGGCCTGACCGAAGGACTGGTGACCATCCTGCCACCCGAAGACATGCAGGTAAAAATCGAATCCGTGGGACGGCCCGCCCCGGGGCAGCACATGGCGATCATCGACGATGGGGACCAGGTCGTAGCAAACGGCGAGGCGGGCGAAATCGTAGGTTACAGCCGGCTGATGATGAGCGGCTACCATGGCAACGACACGGAAAGCGAGGCAGCGACGTGGTTGCACCCTTCGGGCGCACGCTGGTTGCGCACGGGCGATATCGGGCGCATCGATGACGACGGCTTCCTTTATCTGGTCGACCGCAAGAAGGACCTGATCATCAGCGGCGGACAGAACATCTATCCTGCCGATATCGAGGCCGTGCTGATTCGCCACAAGGATGTCAGCGAAGTCGCCGTGATCGGTGTGGCCAGCAAGAGATGGGGCGAGACGCCACTGGCCCTTGTCGTGGCACGCCAAGGGGCTCGCGCCGATGCCGAAGAACTGGCCGCGTGGACGAACGGACAACTGGGGAAACAGCAGCGCATTGCCGCGGTGCGATTTCTCGCGCAGTTGCCGCGCAACCCGAACGGCAAGGTCTTGAAACGCGAGCTGCGCAAGCAATTCGCTACGCTGACATTCTGAGTGGATAACACAGCATGAACAGACCCGAGACCGCGCGTCACTACCGGAGCAGCGACGGACTGCGGCTCTTCTATCACGACTTTGCGCCGGACCGTCCCGGCACACCCGTCATTTGTCTGCCGGGACTGACGCGCAACAGCCGCGATTTCGACGAGCTTGCCGCGCATCTTTCCGCGACACGACGGGTGCTGACACCCGATTTACGCGGTCGCGGATTCTCCGACCACGATCCGGAATGGCGCAATTACCACCCGGGCACCTACGTCAGGGATGTATGGACATTGCTGGATGAGCTCGGGATCGATGCAGTCATTGTGATCGGCACCTCACTCGGCGGCCTCATCGCGATGGCAATGGCGGCGCAGGATGCGAGCCGCCTGGCCGGCGTCGTCATGAACGATATCGGCCCTGAAGTGGCCGCCGAAGGCCTGCTGCGCATCCAGACCTATACCGGGAAGCTGCCACCGGTTGCGAACTGGGACGAGGCGCAGGCACAGACACGGGAAATCTATGGGCCATGGCTGCCGGGTCTGAGCGATGCCGAGTGGGACAAGATGACATGGAGGGCGTATCGCGCAGGCGCGGACGGTGTGCCGGCGCAGGATATCGACAGGAACATCGGCAGGGCGGTGCGCGAGGTGGGTCCGCAGGTCGGGGACCCCTGGATGCTGTTCGACGCCTTGCGCGACACACCGACGTTGCTGCTGCACGGCGTGATGTCCGACATCCTGACTCCCGCGATCATCGACAAGATGCGCGCGCGAAAGCAGGACCTGCAGGTCGTCGACGTACCGGATCGCGGCCACGCGCCATTGCTCAATGAACGGGAATGCATTGCGGCCATCGACACCTTCATCAGGGAACTCTGACTCATGAGACGCGCAATTCTCTTGCTCGCATGCGCCGCCTGGCTGTCGGCCTGCAGCTCGCCGGAGCCACCGGCCCAGCCGGACGGCCCGAAGTTCAACCTCGACCGTTCGCGCATGAGCGTCTCCGGGATTTCCTCCGGCGCCTACATGGCGGGACAGCTGCATGTCGCACATTCAGCGACGTTTCACGGCGCGGCATTGCTTGCCGGAGGTCCTTATTACTGCGCCGAAGGCTCATTACAAAAAGGACTCGGGCCCTGCATCAAGGGCGGCGATACCGGGCTCGATGCACTGCTGTCCTACGCGGTAGAAATGGCCGATTCGGGACAGATCGATGCGCTGCAAAACCTCGCAGACGACAAAGTGTGGCTCTTTCACGGCAAGCAGGATGCGGCGGTGAGCGAAGAGGTTGTCGCGGCGGCGCGAGCGCTCTACAAGCGCATCGCCAACGGAATCGAAACGCAGTTCGTTGTCGATGTTGATGTTACCCACGGCATGCCGACCATCGACAAGGGCGCGCCCTGCAGCGAATTGAAATCGCCGTTTCTCAATGCCTGCGGTTATGACGCGGCCGGCGCCCTGCTCGCGGCGCTGCACGGACCGCTCGAGGCAAGAGGCAAAGCGAGCGGTGAGTTGCGACAGGTCGATCAGCCGGGCTATGACGAGGCCGTCATGCTGCCAGAGGCTTATCTGTACGTGCCCGCATCCTGTGCCGCGGGCGAGGCCTGCGGGCTGCACGTTGCATTCCATGGCTGCCAGCAATCGGCGGAATTCGCGGGCGATGCCTTCGCCCGCGATGCAGGTTACAACGAGTGGGCCGAGTCCAATCACCTGCTGGTGCTCTACCCGCAGGTGGCGAGCAGCAAGATCGCACCGATGAATCCGCTGGGCTGCTGGGATTGGTGGGGATACACGGGAGCGAACTACGCGACCAGGTCGGCAGCGCAAATCAGCTCCGTCATGGCGACGATCGACGCAATTTCCGCAAGCTCCGACTGAAATGGCTTGGGCGTTATTCCTCGTGTACCTGGCCGGTACGGCGTACCTCGGCTGGCTGGGTTACCGGCGCACCACCGGATTCAGCAGCTTCGCGCTCGGCAACAAGGACATACACCCGGTCATCGTCGGCATCACGCTGGCCGCGAGCACCGCATCCGCGTCGACATTCATCATCAACCCGGGATTTGTCTACGTCGACGGGTTCTCCGCCTGGTTTCACATGGTTGTCGGCGTTGCGGTCGGGTTCCTCACGATGCTTTACGTGTTGTCGTTCAAGTTCCGCAGAATTGGTGAGCAAAGCAGGGCACTGACCATTCCCGACTGGATCGGCAAGCGTTATCAGTCGCGCGGCTTCGCTTTGTACTTTTCCCTGCTCAATCTCCTGTCATTCGCTTTCGTGGTATTGCTGGTCGGCGGCATCTCGATCGTGATGCAGTCGTTGCTCGGCATTTCGAACACGATGGCACTTGTGATCACGCTGGTATTCGTTACCGGGTACGTTTTCATCGGCGGAACCTATGCGCACGTGCTGACCAACGTCCTGCAGGGGTCGTTGATGATCGGTGTCACCATTCTCATACTCGGCGCCTGCGTGAAGCTCGCGTTCACCGGTTCCGTACCGCTGTTCGAGAGGCTGGCGCAGTCGGATCCTCACTTGCTCGAAATGGTCAAGTCCGACGGCATCTTGTTCAACGACTGGTTCTCCGTATTCGTGGCGGGTTTTGTCGTGGGTGCAGTCATCGTCTGCCAGCCGCATATTCTCACCAAAGCACTGTACGTAAAAAACGATACCGAGGTGAGACAATACCTGCTGGTGTTTGCTGCCATATTCCTCCTGTTCCAGTTGCTCGGCAGCCCCGGGTTTTTCGCCCACCTCGTGGTCCCGGAAGCGTCACTGCTCGATCTCGACACAGGCCAATTCCGCCAGGACCTGGTCATGACCGTGTTCCTGAAGACGGTTTTTCCCGAATGGGTGTTCACCATCGTCAGTGTCGTTTTGCTGGCGGCGGCGATGTCCACGCTGGACGGTCTGCTGGTATCGATGGCGACGATCACGGCCAACGACCTGGTCCTGAACGTGTTTGCGGATAACCGGTCTCTCGATCCGGAAAAGCGCATGGCGCTGGCGCTGAAGATAAGTCATGTCGTACTCATTTTCATCGCGATTGCCGCGTTCCTCATCAACCTGCAACCGCCGCGCCTGCTTGGAATTTTCGGGCAGGTCGGCGTGTACGGCCTGACCGCCGCGGCTGCACCGCCCTTGTTGCTGGGCGTTCTGTTTCGCATCGTGCCGCTCGGCCTTGTATGGACTGGATCCATACTGGCCCTGACAATCCATTTCGTGCTGTTCTTTTTCGGCTCGGAATTAATGCCGAATTCCGGTTTGACGTTTTCCAATCCTGGAGTGACGGCAAGCATTGCATCACTGATCGTAATTCCGGCACTGATTGCGATTGCGTACAGCACCAAATTTCGCAACATACGATAATCAATGACTTGCAATCAGTGTTTCGAAAAACGAAACATTTTCAATGCAATCCGGTTCCATATTCTGACGCATTCGCTTGACGCAATTCTGTAGCGCTGTGATATCGTGCCAGCCCGAATTAATCGGGCATGATCTGCGGAACAGTCGTTATGAACAGCATCAATTCCCGGCAGAACACATCGATCGCAGAGCTCATCGCGAGCCAGAAACCCGGCTGGTCGCTCGATCGGCGCTTCTATACCGATTCTGAAATCTATCAGCTCGAGCTCGATCGCATCATTACGAAGAACTGGATCCTCGCCGGGCATCAGTCGCAATTGCCGAACCCCGGTGATTTCCGCGTCGTCAAGGTCGCGAACGAGTCGGCGATCATCGTACGAAGCAAGGACGGGACACTCAAAGCGTTTGCCAACGTATGCCGTCACCGCGGCTCATTGGTATGCCTCGAGGAAAGGGGCAACACGCGAAAGTTCGAGTGCCCGTACCATGGCTGGGTGTATGACACCGACGGCAAGCTGCTGGCGGCGCGCAACATGCCGGATGATTTCCACAAGGAAGAGTACTCGCTGCACCCCGTATCGCTGGATATCGTGCACGGGCTGCTGTTCATCGCGTTTTGCGACAATCCACCGTCGCTCGAGGGAGCGAAGAACGATCTTGCCGAGGCAATGGCGATCTTCGATTTCCCGAATCTGAAAGTTGCAGCACAGAAGACCTATCCGATAGCCGCCAACTGGAAGCTGGCGATAGAGAACTACCAGGAGTGCTATCACTGCGCAACCGCTCACCCGGACTATGCAAAGATGCATACCCTGATGCTCGATCCGGCGAAACGCGAGCGGGTACAGGGAAAGATGCTGGGCAAGATGGAGGCCTGCGGAATCAAGAACCTGTTCGTCGACCACATCGACACCAAAGCGCGGCCCGGCGAACAGGGTTACGGCTACGGCCGCACGGCCATGTTCGATGGCTACGTCACCGGCAGCAGGGACGGGAAACCTGTTGCACCGCTGCTCGGAAACATCAAGGACTATGATGGCGGCGCGTCGGACTTTTCCTTCGGTCCCTTCTCGTTCCTGCTGGCTTACAGCGACCATGTGGTTGCCTACGTGTTTACGCCGGTTGACAAGGATCATTGCCAGTGCGAGATCTACTGGCTGGTGCGCGGCGACGCCGTCGAAGGTAAGGACTACGATCGAGCCGAACTGATGTGGTTGTGGGACGTCACCACCTACGCCGATGAAAAAATCATCGTTAACAACTGGAAGGG
>JAKEGN010000276.1 GCA_022615525.1 Woeseiaceae bacterium | reverse complement strand
GAGCCCTGTGTGAAATCCTTGCCGCCCGCGACGAACAGGCTGCTGCTTTCCAGATCGGTGTTGATCCGTTCGCCATCCGCTACCGTGGCGTAGGGTATGACCGAGGTACTGGCGACTGGCTCGCCACCGATGCGGCGATAGCCGCCGCCAAGCAACCAATCCATACCGCCTGCTGTGGCACCGAAAGTAGCACCCAGTGAGCCGGATTGCGCGGTTCCCGCCTCGCCCTGAAAGCTCAGCAAACCCGGCTCCGGTGAAACCGGCGACCGGATATCGACCACACCGAGAACGGAATTCGCCCCGTACTCGATCGGCGCCGCGCTGGCAGTTACCCGAACCTGTTCCACAATACCGGCAGGCAGCGCACTCAGGTCGACCCGACCGTCCCATGGCACAGACAGCGGGGCGCCATCGAGGAAGATCCCCGTCTGTCGCTCTTCCGAACCTCGCAAGCGAAGCACGGCTTCGCCCCGCGAGTTCGTGCGTATGCCAACCGAAGGTACGGTTTTGAATATGTCGGTCAATGCGACCGCGGCGATCTCGGCAATTCGCGCCCTGTCGAGCTCTACAGCCGGCGCAAGGGCCCGTTTATCTCTCGCAGGGGCAGTAACGGTGATTTCGTCAATGCTTGATTGCGCCGAGGCTACTGTCGCCAGCACGGACAGCAGTGCAAATATGAAAAGAAGGAACGCGGCGCGCCCGTTGAAAATCACACCAATCATCTGTTGATCGCTCATCCAGGTCGCCGTTGAATCGGCCCGTAAATTATTGTTGTCGCCCGCGCATTAACAACAAAGACCGGCTGCGCCGCTTGCCTGTTCGCATCCTGTAGGATTGTATCGGACCGGTAAAGCCGGATGCGACATAACTGCCTGCCAATTGATCTGTGTTGCTGCGCAAGTATCACTCTTTGGCGGTATCGACGTCAGCAAAATTTGGCCGGGCGTCTCGCCTCTGACCCGGATGCGACAACCTCCCTGACCTGCTAGCCGCTGCCTACATAGGGGATCAGGCGCCCGAGCAGTAATACACCCAACCAGGTGAGCAGCGACACCGAGGCGAGTGCGCGCGCAACGCGCGGCACGTCGCGCCCCGTCACCCAATGGGGTAGCGCTGCTCCATAAACGCGCATGAACCAGAATGCGTTGATGCCCGCCAACAGGACCAGCAACATCTTGAACTGAAAACCCGCGTTGATCGCGTAGCGCGAGGGATCGCCGACAAAGAACAGTGCACCGCTGCCGAGATTGACGGCAAACCCGGCGATCATCACTCGCGGCAGGGTTCTTACTGCGGCGATCGGCACGATACGCAGCGCTCCCGCGAGCGCGAGATCGAAGATGATCAAAGCGCCGAGCAGCAACGACAGTCCCATGAAGTGCAGGATCTCGAGCACCGGCCAGGCCCAGGCGCTATCCAGCAGCCACTCGCTCAGTGCCGTTTGCTGTAGCCATTCGACGAGTTGCTGCATTTGATTTGGATGCCGGTCAAAAATAGGCGATCAGGCGCCCGGCGATGATTGCCGCAGCGATCGCAGCGAGTGTAAGGGTGGCGATTGCGCGGCTCCGGTTGCCGGCACGTCCGGCGGTATCCCAGTGCACTGCATCATGCTTCAGTCGTTTGTGGATGACGGCCGCCGAAAGCGCTGCGACGGTGATCATCGCGAGCTTGATCAGAAACGGTGTGTTCCCGACAAATACCGTCGCCTGCGACGCAAAGAGGGCAACGCCCGAGATTGCGTTCAGGATCAGCCCTGACCAGGCGAGGCGCATCGGTCCGCGCAGCCCCGCAAAAGGCATCGTGGCGAGGCCCCCGAGCAGCCGCAAGGCGATCATCGTCTGCAATCCGGCGAAGGTCGCCAGACCGACGATGTGAACGGACAACAGCAAGGGATAGACAAAATCGGACTCGCTGACCCACAGCGCCAACGGCGTGCCTTCCAGCCATGCTGCCATTGCGGTGATTGATTGCACGGGATTGCCTACATGCCGCCGGCCGGATCAAAGTCCCTTGTTCCGAAAATACTCGTCCATGCCGTCCTGCTCGAGCAGGTCGTGATAGAAGCTGTCCGGGTCGCAGGCTTCGGAACTGAGCGCAAGCTCGGCGCGGTGCGAGCCGCGCTTTCGTACCAAAGGCTTGCTATACAGGGGATCGTAAATCGTCATGACGCGATCGATCTCGTGGCCGTCCTCCGACACGGTCCACTCTTCGACCAGTCGCGTTTCCGGCCCCGACATCGGCATGCCCGAACCATCCAGCATGCCAGGCAGCAGATGAGTCGTTTCAATGATGAGCGTGTCGGCCTTCCAATGACCCACGGAAAAGCCGTTGTAACTCGGCTCCAGGTCATCCGGCACCGTGCGCCCGTCCATGTACACGCGGCGCATTTGCTCACCGGTTTCGAACACCATCAGGTAAAAATCGCCGGCGTCGAGAATCTGCATGCCGCGCGGCGCGCCGAAGAGTCGCGGCATGCCGACCGGCAGGCAGCGCAATGCCGGGTCGTCGCCGAATACCTGGGATTCGAAGCGTCTCCGGCCTTCGTCGGTGTAAGGCGTCGGCTTCGGGTCCAGGTCGTCCACACTCGGGCGGAATTTGTGGCTGTTGTCCCAGGTACCGGTAATGTCGTGCGGGTAATGTATTGGGTTGGCATAGAAGTTTTTCGAAATGGCGTAGTCCTCGCCGGACACGGTACCTGCCGGAGTGAGGCGCGTGCCATCCGGCAGATCGAGCCAGCGTATGAAAATCTTTTGCCGGTTACGCCGCGCCAGGTTGCCGTGCACGGTGATGCGCATGCCCGGAACCAGCGTGGTTTCCGTCCACCCCTGCTGCCGCAGCGTGGACAATGCATGCGTTTGCAATTCCCAGCTTGCCGTTTGGCCGGCGTCGTCTGCGACATCGATGCTGAATCGGGCGTGTGGGTTCTTCCACCAGACTTTGCTCACGACGCCCGTCAGCGTCGTCTCCTGGTCCTCGAGGAATTCCGCGGGAAAGGAATGGTGCGCGAACAACGCGGGTGCAAAGAGCAGCAACAGCAGCACCGTGATCCAACGGAAGCTCAAGGGCACTGTTTCCGGACGACGCTGCATCATGACTCCCGCACGGCGATGCGGTTTTGGTTGGCGGACGACATTGTGCAGTTTGCGGTGTCGCGTGCGTGCAGGCAACGTGCGCCCCATCAACCCTTCAGTGATGCAGAT
>JAKEGN010000275.1 GCA_022615525.1 Woeseiaceae bacterium | reverse complement strand
TGACGGTGCTGCGCTCGCAATGACCGGACTTTCGATTAAAACAGGGCTTCCAAGTATGAGTGAACGGCGAATATGCATTAGCGCAATCTGCACGCTGGTCTTGGTATTCGGAGCTGCACACGGAGCTGGCAACGTCACGCAAGAACGGGTGCTGGCGGAGTCCGGCAAGGGTAACAACTGGTTCCTGAAAGGCGGCAATTTCGCCGGCGAACATTTCAGTCCGCTGGACGAGATCAACAAGGAAAACGTCGAAGAACTGGGCCTTGCCTGGGTGAGCGCGATTCCGGCACCGGACGGCATTTCGGCCACACCCATCGTCGTCGACGGTGTTATTTATTTCTCCGCGGCCTACTCGGTGGCTTATGCGGTGGATGCGCGTAACGGCAGGGTTCTCTGGAGCTTCGATCCGAATGTGCGTGCGGCTTTTGCGACGCGTCCGGAGACGTCATGGCTTGCGCGCGTCAATCGCGGTGTCGCTGTGTGGGACGGGAAGGTATACGTCACGACGGCGGACTGCCGCCTGCTGGCGGTCGATGCGGCGAACGGCAAGGAACTCTGGTCGCAGCAGACCTGCGATCCGGCTCAGGGCTACGGCATATCGGATTCCGCCTACGTCGGCGGCGGCAAGGTATTCGTCGGCAATGCGGGTTCGGAATCGCACCAGAAAACGCGTGGTTATGTCAGCGCCTACGACGCGAAATCCGGAAAACAGCTGTGGCGCTTTTTCATCGTGCCTAGCGACAAGCCGGAGGAAAACACCAGCGCCGCGATGAAAATGGCGGAGAAGACCTGGTCCGGCACCGCATTGCAGGAATACGGCGGGGGCGGCAACAACTGGAACGAGATGACCTACGATCCGGAATCCGGCCTGCTGTTTTTCGGCACCTCGGGCGCGGTGCCGTACGTACATGAGTTGCGCAGCCCGGATGGCGGCGACAATCTGTTCCTGTCCTCGGTCGTCGCGGTCAATGCCAGCACTGGCGAATACGCCTGGCACTACCAGACCGTGACCCGCGACAGCTGGGACTATAACGCCACCATGAATATCGTGCTGGCGGAACTCGACATCGGCGGCACGAAACGCGACACCCTGCTGATCGCACCGAAGAACGGATTCTTCTACGTGCTGGACAAACGCACCGGTGAGCTGCTGTCTGCGGAAAAATACGCGAAGGTCAACTGGGCGACGCACATCAACATGGAAACAGGACGACCCGTTTACGATCCGGCGGGTGAGTACTGGAATCGTCCCGAAGGCGAACCGGTCGCCGTGTGGCCGAACATGTGGGGCGCACACAGCTGGAACCCGATGGCCTGGCACCCGGGGGAAAAACTCGCCTACGTACCGGTAGTCGACATCCCGAGCATATCGACCTGGCACGGCGGCGATGACTACCGCGACACGCTGGAGATGATGACGGAAGTCGACGGCAAACCGTTCAGCCCGGGCAAGCTCCTCGCCTGGGACCCGGTGAAGCAGGCGGCACGCTGGACGGTCAACCGTCCCTTCCCGTTCAATGGCGGTGTAATGGCGACCGCCGGCGGACTGGTGTTCCAGGGCGATGCGCTCGGTGCGTTCGAGGCCTATGCCGCAGACAATGGCGAATTGCTGTGGCGGGTCATGACCGGATCGGCGATCACGGCAGCGCCGGTGAGTTATGCGCTGGGCGGAAAGCAGTTCGTGCTGATCCCGGTCGGCGCCGGTGGTGGCGTCCAGTTCGCTTACCCCGAACTGCATGCCGGAGACCGCCCGCAGGGACCGACCCGGCTGATGGCCTTCGCATTGGGCAGTGGGCACGACATGCCGGCGGTGGCTGCAATGCCGCGGCAATTGCCGGAACAACCCGCGTTGTCTGCGACGGCGGAGCGGATCGAGGCGGGCCGGGACCTGTACGCACAGAACTGCAATGGCTGCCATGGAAAGAATGCCGTCGCGCGCTATGGCGGCACCGTTCCGGACCTGCGCTACAGCGCGAAGGACGTGCACGAGGCTTGGCCGGCAATTGTCGTGGGCGGCGCGCGTAGCGCCAATGGAATGCCGTCATTCAAGCTGGAACTCGATGAGGCAGAGGCCATAAGAAACTACGTATTGTCTTTGGCGACGGAACTGCGCAATGCTCGCGGTGGCAGTGAGTAGAATCGGATCGAAGACACGCAATGAACATTGATGTACCACTACGCGAACTCGGACAGGTTGACGTGCAAAGCTTGCGCGAGACCATTCTTGCGCAGGAAGACGAAGCCTGGAAGGAAGACAAGTATCGCCAGGAAGCTTTCGAAGTTCACCACGCGACCGAGTCGATCGTCATGCTGTTCGTGCAGATTGACCGCTGGCCGGACATCGTCGTCAACAAGGAGCCGGGCTGGGCGCGGTTGTCCGAAGCGGCGCTGCCACTGATGAATCACATAATAGGCAAGCACTACCCGCCGGGAGGCACGGTGATCCGCGCAATGGCGGCAAAGCTGCTCGCCGGCGGCAAGATCACGCCGCACGTCGACAAGCACCCGTCATTCCATCACGGCCACCGCATACACGTGCCGATCACCACCAACCCGCGCGTGCGCTTCATGATCGACGGACAGCCCTACCAGTTCAAAGTGGGCGAGGCCTACGAGATCAACAACCAGAAAACCCACTCGGTAATGAACAAAGGCAGCGAAGACCGCATCACCTTCATCTTCGACTACGTCCCCAAAGACCGGATCCTGTAGGAGCGAGCAGTGCTCGCGACCTCTGCGGACTGGCACCGCCGTCGTGCAACGCAGCATCGAGGTCGCGAGCGCTGCTCGCTCCTACAGCAGGACGGGTTCGAGGATGTGTTTGAGTTCGGCGAGGTGGGGTTCGTAGTTTTTCCAGTAGCCGACCGCGTCGCTGTAGACCGGCTGGCGTACCTGTTCGGCACTTGCGGTGTTCACCGGGCGTCGGTTGTTGTGAAACTGCAGGCAGGCATCCTCGAACGGCAAGCCGCAATGTTGCAGCAAGCGCTGCACTTCGCCCTCGAGATCCCGCACCATGT
>JAKEGN010000274.1 GCA_022615525.1 Woeseiaceae bacterium | reverse complement strand
GCGGCGACGCCGCGACAGGGTCAGCAGCATCATCACCGACACCTGCCAGAACGCCCGCGGAAATTGCGGAAAGGACGCCTATGATCAGAAAAACTATGCGACTTCGCATGGGATAACCTTTTTTATCAATAACTTGACTTGCTATTCTCGGTACGAGCCAGAGCTTTTTTACCGCCTGGCCAAACCGAACTTGACACGTGTCTGTCACACAGGGATGATTGGAAGTGTTACTATACCGTTCGGTATTGGACGTGACGATACTGACCGGTCACTCTCGTGTCAAGGGGTCGAGACCATGAATGCGGATCTGAATGTGCTTCGAGCGGACGATTGCGCCGTGGAATGCGCCAGGGAGCGTATTTTCTCGGCCGCCAGGGAATTGTTTTACCGCCAGGGCATAAAGGCGGTCGGGGTCGAAGCTATCGCAGCAGAGGCCGGCACGACCAAGATGACCCTGTATCGCCACTACTCATCGAAGGACCAGCTGGTGGCGGAGATCCTCAAGGCGCATGACAAGGAATTCTGGGAGTGGTGGGAGGGGATTACCGTTCCCCTGAACGGCCAACCCCGCCGCCAGATCGAACGCCTGTTCCGCGAGTTCGAGGAACTGGCCTGTGACGAAGGCAGTTGCCGGGGCTGTCCCATCGCCAATGCGGCAGTCGAGATCGTCGACGATGAGCATCCTGCCCGGCAGATAGTGAAACATCATCACGATGAACTCCGCCGCCGGCTGCGCCTGTTGTGCGAACAGATGGGAGCTCAGGCGCCTGATCGTTTGAGTGACGCGTTGTTCCTGCTGATGAGCGGGTCGTTTCTTGCGCGGCTCGTTTTCGACAACGCCGGCCCAATCAACTCTGTGTACGAGGCCGCACAGGTACTGCTCGACTCCCCCCTTGGAGTCCCGGCCGGGTAATTCGCTTTATCCAGCCGCCCGATACCCTGCCCGATTTCCCGGCAGCGACTATTCCACCGTAACCGATTTCGCCAGGTTTCTTGGCTGGTCCACGTCCGTGCCCTTGAGCACGGCAACATGGTATGCCAGCAGTTGCAGCGGAATCGTATACAGGATGGGCGCCTGGAAATCCTGGATCTCAGCCGGCATGCGCGTCGTGTGTATGCCGACGCGATCGCCGAATTGCACGCGCGGATCGGCAAACACGTACAGCTGGCCGCCACGCGCCCGGACTTCCTGCAGGTTGCTTTTCAGTTTTTCCAGCAATTCGTCGTCCGGCGCAACCGCGACTACCGGCATGTCCTCATCGACCAGCGCGAGCGGCCCGTGCTTCAGTTCCCCGGCCGCATAGGCCTCGGCATGGATGTATGAAATTTCCTTGAGCTTCAGCGCCCCTTCCATCGCCACCGGGTTTTGCACACCACGTCCCAGGAACAGCGCGTGATGTTTGTCGACGAAGTGCTGCGCCAGTGTTTCGATTGCACCATCCAGTGTCAGGACCTGTTCGATCAAGCCGGGAATTTCGGCAAGTTGTGATACCAGGATGCGCTCCTGATTTGCCTCGAGGCCGTTGCGCCGCGCCAGCGCAATCGTCAGCAGCGCGAGTGCCGCGAGCTGCGTCGTGAATGCCTTGGTCGATGCCACGCCGATTTCCGGACCGGCGCGCGTCATCATGACCAATCCCGCCTCGCGAACCATCGAGCTCTCCGGCACATTGCAGATGGCCATGGTAGAGACGTATTTCAGCTCTTTGGCAGCTCGGATCGCGGCCAGCGTATCCGCGGTTTCACCCGACTGGCTGATCGCCACGAACAACGTGCCCTCCGGAACCACCGGTGAGCGGTAGCGGTATTCACTGGCAATCTCTACCGTGCACGGCAGGCGGCACAGCTGCTCGATCCAGTAACGCGCCACGAGTCCCGCGTGGTAGCTGGTGCCGCAGGCGACAATATGCACGCCGCGGGTCGCATCCAGCACCTTGATTGCGGCAGGGCCGAAGGCGGCGTCCATAACCTTGCCGTTCGCGATTCGGTCTTCCAGCGTGCGCGCCACTGCCGCCGCCTGCTCGTGGATTTCCTTTTGCATGAAATGGCGGAACTTGCCGCGTTCCGCGGCATCCGCCGTCAGCTCGCTTTCCTTGAGCGGCCGACTGACTTTCTTGCCATGGCTGTCGAGTATCGTGACGCTGGTACGCTGCACGACGGCGACATCGCCTTCGTCGAGGAACATGAACTTTCGCGTGACCGGCAGGAGCGCGGCCACGTCGGACGCCACAAAATTCTCACCGATGCCGACTCCGACGACTACCGGGCAACCGGCTCGCGCCAGCACCAGCTTGTCCGGGTCGCTGGCACTCATGACGACCAGCGCATAAGCGCCCTCGAGTTCGGCGACGGTCTTGCGAACAGCCTCGGCCAGGTCGCGGGTCTTTTTCAGGTGATGCTGGATCCGGTGAGCGACCACCTCGGTATCAGTCTGGGATTCAAACCTGTAGCCGAGATCGATGAGTTCGTTGCGAAGCTCTTCGTAGTTTTCGATGATGCCGTTGTGCACGATCGTGATGTCGTCCCGCGACATGTGCGGGTGTGCATTGATTTCGCTCGGTACACCATGCGTTGCCCAGCGCGTGTGAGAGATTCCCGTGTTGCCTTGCACGGGATCTTCGTCAAGTGCGTTCTGCAGTTGCTGTACCTTGCCCATACGGCGAACGCGCTTTATGGCTTTGCCATTCTGTACTGCAATGCCTGCGGAGTCGTAACCACGGTATTCCAGGCGGCGCAGGCCTTCCATCAGGATCGGCACGACATTTCTTTCGGCAACGGCGCCGACGATTCCACACATTCCGGGTTACTCCATGGCCCTGGATGCAGCGACGAAAAGCCGTTCGCGCTTCAGGACACTGACATTCTCGCAGTTTTCGCGGCCGGCCAGAATGCTACAGTTCACGCCTGCCGGCAAGCGGGAGGCCAGCGAGGGTCGCGAGTGTAACTGTATAATTTATATAACTTAATGCGACTTCTTGCTGGGCCGCTTCCAGCCGGGCACGGTGACCTGGCGGGACCGCTCGAGCGTCAGCTGATCTGGCGGGGCATCTTTGGAAATCGTCGATCCAGCCCCGATAACGGCGCCGTCGCCGACCTCGACCGGGGCCACCAACTCGACGCCGGAGCCGATGAAAGCATTGTCACCAATGACCGTCCGGTACTTGTTTGCCCCGTCGTAATTGCACGTGATGGTGCCGGCACCGATGTTCACGTTTTTACCGATGCTGGCATCGCCGATGTAGGTCAGGTGGTTGACTTTGCTGCCCTCGGCCACCGTGCTTTTCTTGATCTCGACGAAATTGCCGACTTTGACGTTCGCCGCGAGCTCGGCGCCGGGCCGCAGGCGCGAATAGGGTCCTATCTCGCAGTTCGCCCCGGTGTTTGCGCCTTCGATGTGACAGTTCGGGTGGATCACGGTACCGGCACCGATCCGCGAATTGCGCACCAGGTTGTTGGACTCGATCCGCACGTTATCGCCGAGAGTCACGTCGCCCTCGAATATCGCGTTCACGTCTATGAAAACATCCTTGCCGCATCTTAAAGTGCCGCGGATGTCGACCCGGGCGGGATCGGCGAAGCCGACACCTTGCGTCATCAGCTCTTCCACCCTGCGCGCTTGCAATGCCCGCTCGGCTTCCGCGAGCTGCTTCCTGTCATTGATACCCATTACTTCCACCTGGCTTTCGGCCCTGACGCCGTGAACGTTGATGCCGTCACTGACGGCCATGCCAAGGACGTCGGTCAGATAATACTCTCCCTGGCGATTGTTGTTATCGAGCCGCGCCAGCCAGGCCTTCAGTCGCGCGGCGGGCATACACTGAACGCCCGTGTTTATCTCCGTGATCCTGCGCTCCTCGTCCGTCGCATCTTTTTCCTCGACGTTGCGCACGACCTTACCGTCGCGGCGAATGATGCGCCCGTATCCGTGGGGGTTGTCCATCTCCACGGTCAGCACTGCCACATCGTCAGCCTTGCACGCATCGATCACGCGCTGCAGTGTTCCAGAACGAATCAGTGGCACGTCACCGAAAAGTATCAGCACACGGTGATCGTCGGGCGTACCGGGCATGGCCTGCATCACCGCGTGTCCCGTGCCCAGCTGTTTCTCCTGCAATGCCCAGCGCAGTTTGCTACCAGCAAAGGGAGCTTTCACAGTTTCTCCGCCAAAGCCGTAGACAACGCAGATATCGGCCGCTCCCAGTGCCTTCGAGCTGTCGATAACGTGCTGCAACAGCGGTTTACCGGCCAGCAACTGCAGGACCTTCGGCTTGGCCGAGCGCATGCGCGTTCCCTGGCCAGCAGCAAGAATG
>JAKEGN010000273.1 GCA_022615525.1 Woeseiaceae bacterium | reverse complement strand
AGGTAATTGCCCTTGAGATAGGACGTCGACATGATGCAGTTGGCGGGCTTGCCATTTTTCACATTCGGGTCGTCATTGACGATCTTGACGCCGGAGGGCTCACCAATCGGCCAGTCCTTGGCCAACACGAGACCCATGAGCATGCTCGAATCATCGAACACACGGCTTTGATAGGTGAAGTCCGAGTCGGCGGCGAAATTGTAGGCACCCGTCGCGGGATCAAACCAACTATCGGTGCTGCCGATCGCGCCCTGGGTGCCGTTCAACACCACTTCGACATTTCCCAGGTTCCAGCCACCGAATCCTGGCGTACCGTTTGTCGTTTGCTCTGAGGTGATCTTTCCTGCCTGTGCTGACAGCGCGAGTCCCGCGACGGCAATCGCCAGCGTGGTTCTGACCAAGTGAGAGCTGCCGATCGCGTATGTTTTTGAGTCATGTCTTCCGCTTTTCATAATTAATCCCCTTAATCTTTAGTTGACTGGATTTGTCTACCACTGTTGCACAGATTTTCTATGGTGCGATGGCCGACATCTTTGATATTAGGACAAAAAAGTGTTGTTTGTGTGGCGGGTGTGTGACAGCCTGCCGGACTTGAGGAATGGAAGCGTAGTGGGGTTGGCAGGCAAGCCGCGTAGCGGCTGCTCGCAAAATCCGGCTGATCGAGAGCAGGTTTCGACGACTTTGTCGGGCAATAGTCGTTCTATGGCCTAAAAAGCGGCGATATATGAACCGGCCAAGCGGATTTGCAGACAATTTCGTCAAGTCAGACAGGTTGCCAGGGAATCCCCGTACAAGCCCTTCGCCAGGCCCAGGACGAACGGCTAGTGGTTGATTCCGTTCGTGGTGATATCGAACCATGGATGAAATCAACTTATTCAGGACTTCCCTAGTGGTCTGCTTTCGAAATAACAGGACTAATGAAACGGATGGATTTTTTCGCAGGGCATACCCGACGGCCTGACGGCCTGGGCACAAGAGGCGCGAGGAGGCGACATAGCCCGGACTATGGCAACGACGAGCAACGCCGCCATGCGGAAAAAGACGCCGTTTCATGTTCGAGTATTTCGAAAGCAGACCACTAGCTGCCGAGGATGCTATCGACGGTTTCCTGGGACAGCACCTGCGCCACGTAGGGCTGTCCGGTCAGCGCCTGGATGTTGCTGGCGAAGGCGCGCAGATGATTGTAGGAGTTGAGCGCGGTCTGATTGATGTCGCCGTGTACGGAAAAACCGGGCGGCCCGTGCCGCATTCCATAAAAAAAGGCCCGCACAAGGCGGGCCAGGAGGAGATCGCACCCGCGGCTAGCTGCCGAGGATGCTATCGACGGTTTCATCGGACAGCACCTGCGCCACGTAGGGTTGCCCGGTCAGCGCCTGGATATTGCTGGCGAAGGCGCGCAGATGGTTGTAGGAGCCGTTCAGCAGGTTGCTGTAGACCCGGTCGATATTGCTCAGGCGCGAAGTGGCGATGGCCTGGTTCAGGTCTTCGATGTCCGTTTCCTCGATCACCCCGCCGACCAGCAGGGCGTCCAGCGCGGACTGCTTGCCGCGCGCGATCAGCGCGTCGTACAGCGCCTGCAGCTCCGTGTTGACGAACACGCCGATCGGTTTGCCGACGGTGGGGTCGGGCAGCTTGTAGAGGATGAGCAGGTTGAGGATGGCGTCCATGTGCTGCTGCTCCGAAGTGGAGATATTGGCGAAAACCGGCGTACCCCAGACATCGAAGAGCGTCAGGTAAACGTCGCGCGCCAGCTTTTCCTCTTCGCGCATGAACAGCAGATCGCTTTTTTCCTGTGCCGTCAGCGTGATCGCGCCGCCGGTTGACCGGGCGGCCTGAGCCGCGCCGGCCGGCAGCAGGGTGGCGGCGCCGAGTGCGCCGGTCATGGCGAGCATCGCCCGCCGCGATATTTTTTTCGTGAACATTCTGACTTTTCCTTTCGAGCGTTGAGAATGGGGTGCTTGCAGCGCTGCGCCGTGTCCTCAGCGGTCGCGGTGCGCGGCGATGTAGTCCTCGAGATCCTGCCGTGTCACCCGTCCTACCTCGCCGGCTACTATCTTGCCGTCAGGGTTGATGAGGTAGGTGGTGGGCAGGGCGGGTACCGGGCCGAGCGGGGTGCGGCGCACCGGTTCGCTGCGCAGCACGGGATAGGCGATCTTCTGTTCGGCAACGAAATCCTTCAAATTCTGCGGGCTGATCGACTCGAAATTGATACCGACGACGACGATGTCCTGATTGCGGTGTTTTTCATGCAGCGACGCCAGCTCGGGCAGCTCCTTGCGGCAGGTGCCACACCAGGTCGCCCAGTAATTCACCACCACCCATTTGCCTTGGTACTGGTCGAGCGACTGCATGCGGCCGTCGAGGTCGGGCAGGCGGTACTCGATGGCCTGTGCCTGCGCGCCTATGCCCAGCAGAAGCGTGGAGAGCAGCCCTGCAAGTCCGTATTTCATGAGAAGCCTTTTCGGAAGGGGACAAAAATCCCTGACAGGCCGCAGCCTGCCAGGGGCGACCGGCGGTAGCCGGTCGGTCGGTTTTGTCAGGGCAACATGTTGTACTGGATGCGAACGCCGTCGTTCAGCGCAATCCCGGAATTGACCTCCAGCGCCGCGTCGACGATCTTCTGCAGGTCGTCCATGATGTAGTCGGTGACGGGCGCGAAGGCGGTCTTCTCTTCCTCGGTGATGTCGCCGAACATGGCGTTCATCATGAAGTGCGGGTCGAGGTAGCTAATCACCAGCGTTTCCGTGGTTCCGTTCTTGTCCTTGTCGATGATCTGCACGGTGACCTCGCAGGGCAGTGCGGTCACATGATGCACGCCGGTCCCCATGGCCATCTTGGCGTACTTGGGCGAGCAGGCCTCGATGACGTGGTTGTTGCCGGGCAGCGTCATCGGGGTGGCCTTCGCCGAGCGCCAGCTGGAGCCGGGGCTGAGGATGCTGT
>JAKEGN010000272.1 GCA_022615525.1 Woeseiaceae bacterium | reverse complement strand
TGCACTGCTGCGAGGTGACCCTCCCGACCCATTGCCTATCACGCCTCAACAACAACTGGCTTTGGCATGACAAGTTTATGGGACAGCAGTGGTGCCGGATTTATTTTTTCCCGGGGAAAGCAGCAAATAAATCCGGCACCTTTTCGGTGAAAAATAAATCCGGCACCTTTTTCGGGGACGGTGGCCGTACTCAGGCGCGGCGTTTCTTGCGCGCATTGGCCAGCAACGGGCGGAGAAACTGGCCGGTAAAAGAGTCTTTGCAGGCGGCGATGTCTTCCGGCGTGCCCGTTGCGATGATCCGGCCTCCGCCGTCTCCGCCTTCGGGACCGAGATCTATGACCCAGTCCGCCGTCTTGATCACGTCGAGATTGTGTTCGATCACGACCACGGTATTGCCCTTGTCACGCAGCCGATGCAGTACCACGAGCAGCTGCTCGATATCCTGGAAATGCAGGCCTGTGGTCGGCTCGTCGAGGATGTAAAGCGTGTTGCCGGTATCGCGCTTGGACAGTTCCTTCGCCAGCTTCACGCGCTGGGCTTCGCCACCGGACAAGGTGGTGGCGTTTTGTCCGAGTCGTATGTAGGACAGGCCCACATCGAGCAAGGTCTGCAATTTCTTCGAGATCACCGGAACGTTCTGGAAGAATGCCAGCGCGTCCTCGACGGTCATCTCCAGCACTTCGCGGATGTTCCTGCCCTTGTAGCGTATCTCGAGCGTTTCGCGGTTGTAACGCTGTCCGCGGCACACGTCGCAGGGCACGTACACGTCCGGCAGGAAATGCATCTCGACTTTCAACACGCCGTCGCCCTGGCAGGCTTCGCAACGGCCGCCCTTGACGTTGAAACTGAAGCGGCCCGGCATATAGCCGCGCGAGCGCGCCTCCTGGGTACCGGCGAACAGTTCACGTATCGGCGTGAAAAGGCCGCTGTAGGTCGCGGGATTGGAGCGCGGCGTCCTGCCGATCGGGCTCTGGCTGATCTCGATGACGCTGTCGACCTTCTCCAGTCCATCGATCGTGTCATAGGGCGCCGGATTGCTGTTGCTGCGATTGAGACGGTCGGCGACCGCCTTGTACAACGTGTCATTGACCAGCGTCGACTTGCCCGACCCGGACACGCCGGTGACACAGGTCATCAGCCCGAGCGGAATCGCAACATCGACGGAGCGCAGATTGTTGCCGCGCGCGCCGCTGATCTTCAGCATGTGCTTCCTGTTCACCGGGTTGCGCAGGTTCGGCAGCGCAATGGCCCGTTTGCCGGACAGGTATTGACCGGTCAGCGATGCTTCGCAATCGCGGATCTGTTGCGGCGTGCCGGCTGCCACTACCGTGCCCCCGTGCACGCCGGCGCCGGGTCCCAGGTCCACCACGTGATCCGCGGCGAGTATCGCCTCTTCGTCGTGTTCGACCACGATCACCGTGTTGCCGATATCACGCAAATGAATCAGCGTGCCGAGCAGTCGCTGATTGTCACGCTGATGCAACCCGATGGAGGGTTCATCGAGTATATACATGACACCGACCAGCCCGGAGCCGATCTGGCTCGCCAACCGAATGCGCTGCGCTTCGCCACCGGAAAGCGTGTCGGCACTGCGATCGAGCGACAGGTAGTCGAGTCCGACATCGCTTAAAAAGCCGAGGCGGGCACTGATTTCCTTGACGATCTTGTCGGCCACGGCCGAGCGCCAACCCTCGAGTTGCAGGTTCTCGAAAAATGCGCGCGCGTGGCCGACGGCCAGCCTGCTGATCTGCGGCAACGACTGCCCGGCAACGAACACGTTACGCGCCGCGCGGTTCAGCCGCGTGCCCTGGCAATCCGGGCAGGGTTGGCTGTTCAGGAAACGCGCCAACTCTTCGCGCACCGCGCTGGATTCCGTTTCGCGGTAGCGGCGATCGAGGTTCGGTAAAACGCCTTCGAAGCGGTGATGCTGGCGTATCTGCAAGCCGCGGGAATTTGCGTAGTGAAATTCCACCTTTTCCTTGCCGCTACCGTACAGGACGACTTTCTGCAGGTGTTCGGGTAGCTCGCGAAACGGTGTTTCGATATCGAATTTGTAATGAGCGGCGAGGCTCTGGATCATCTGGAAATAGTAGGTGGTCTTGCGGTCCCAGCCGCGAATCGCACCGCCTGCGAGCGAAAGCTCCGGATTGACGATCACCCGTTCGGGATCGAAGAACTGCTTCACGCCCAGTCCGTCGCAGGTCTGGCAGGCGCCACTCGGGTTGTTGAAGGAAAAAAGGCGCGGCTCGAGTTCCGTCAGGCTGTAGCCGCAGATATTGCAAGCGAAACGGTCGGAGAAAACCAGCTCCTCCGCGGCGGGATCGTCCATGTACGCCACGCGCGCAACGCCATCGGCAATCCGCAGCGCCGTTTCGAAGGATTCTGCCAGCCGCAACTTGAGATCGCTGCGTACCTTGAACCGGTCGACTATCACATCGATGCTGTGCTTTTTCCGCAGGTCGAGCTTTGGTGGATCGTCGAGTTCGCAGACTTCGCCGTTAATGCGCGCGCGGACGAAGCCCTGTGCCATCAGGTCCTGCATAAGCTGCAGGTGTTCGCCCTTGCGGTCGGCGACCACCGGCGCGAGCAACATGAGTTTGGTGTCCTCCGGCAGCGCCAGAACCTGGTCGACCATCTGGCTGATGGTTTGTGCTTCGAGCGTGACGCCATGATCCGGGCAACGCGGAATTCCGGCACGAGCGAATAACAGTCGCAGGTAATCGTGAATCTCGGTAACGGTACCTACGGTGGAACGCGGGTTGTGCGATGTCGATTTCTGTTCGATCGAGATGGCCGGAGACAGGCCGTCGATATGATCGACATCCGGTTTTTCCATCATCGACAGAAACTGGCGCGCATAGGATGACAGCGACTCGACGTAGCGGCGCTGGCCCTCGGCATAGATAGTGTCGAAAGCAAGCGACGACTTGCCGGACCCGGACAGTCCGGTAAATACGATCAGCTTGTCGCGTGGCAGGCTCAAGTTCAGGTTCTTGAGGTTATGCGTCCTTGCGCCGCGTATATCGATTGACTTCATTGGGAATCCGGGTGTGCAACGAACAACCTGCTAATATACGCCGCCGCTTCGCCCCGGCGCAAAGCGCCGAAGTGCATACATTCAAATCACCGAAACTTCCATGAAAGAAGACGCCAACCGATTGCTTGCTGCGATGCTGCCCGATGAGCGGCGCGCTGTCGGCATCGTGGCGCTGATTGCGATGATCAGGATGTTCGGGCTGTTTGCATTGTTGCCGGTGCTGTCGGTATTCGCCGGGGAACTCGAGGGGGCGACGCCGTTGCTGATCGGGCTGGCGGTGGGCGCCTACGGACTGACGCAGGCAGCCTTGCAGATTCCGCTCGCGGTGCTGTCCCATCGCTACGGGCGCATCCCCGTCATATTGGTCGGGCTGGCGGTTTTCGCCGCTGGCAGCATCCTGGCGGCGCAGAGCGAAACCATACACGGCGTCATTGCCGGGCGCCTGTTGCAGGGGGCCGGCGCCGTATCGGCGACTCTGGCCGCGCTGCTCACGGATGCAACGCGGGAACAGGTACGCACCCGCACCATGGCGATTTTTGGTATCGGTGTCGGCCTTTCCTTCCTGCTCGCGCTGGTGGCCGGCCCCGTGATCGCGGCGGCTACCAGCGTACGGTCGCTTTTCTGGCTGGCTGCTGCCCTGGCCGGCGTGGCTGCATTGCTGCTGCTGGCGCTGCCACGCGACATACCGCGGCCGGTGAAGCACCGGGCGGGCGGCATCAGGGCAGCGTTTCGCGGCGACCTGCTGCGCCTCGATGCCTACGTGTTCCTGCTGCATACGCTGCTGACAGCGAGTTTCGTTGCTTTGCCTTTCCTGCTGCGGAACGAATTGCAGCTGGTCATGACGGGTCAGTGGAAGGTCTATGTGCTGGCGTTGCTCGTCTCCCTGGTCGGTACCGTGCCGCTGATCGTCGCCGACGAACGCGGTGGCAAAGGCTGGACCCTGACTGTGGCTATTGCCCTGTTGATCGCCGGGGAGCTTGCGCTGGCGCTTGCCGGATTCTCCGCCACAACGGTGGTGGTGGCGCTGGCGATATTCTTTGCCGGCTTCAATTTTCTCGAGGCGGGCCTGCCAGCGCGGCTGTCGCTTGCCGCCGAGGGCGAGATTCGCGGCGCGTCCTTTGGCGTCTTTTCCAGCTCGCAGTTTCTCGGCGCTTTCGCCGGCGGGCTCCTCGGTGGCCGCTTCCTTGCCGGCGGCCAGCCGGGCACCGTCTTCCTCGCCTGCGGCCTGCTTTCCGCGCTGTGGTTGCTGTTGCACCGGGGCTTTGGGTCGCCGCAGAATCGCGACAAAAGCACTGGAAATCGGGCTGGCAATTGAGGCTCAAGGCCCTACAATAGGCTCCCCCTGCGCCGCAGGGACCTGCCAGCAGGCGACCAACGTCGATACCGCCGGCGACACCATCAGAACAAGCGAGAGTGCCCATGGCCCGTGGAGTAAACAAAGTCATTATCGTCGGCAATCTGGGAAACGATCCGGAGACCCGCTACATGCCGAGCGGCTCGGCCGTGACCAACCTCAGTGTGGCGACCAACGAGTCGTGGAAAGACAAGCAGACTGGCGAACAGAAGGACCGCACGGAATGGCACAAGGTGGCGATGTTCGGCCGCCTGGCGGAAATTGCTGCCGAGTACCTGCGCAAGGGCTCCCAGGTGTACATCGAGGGCAAGCTGCGCACGCGGAAATGGCAGGACAAGGACGGACAGGACCGCTACACGACCGAGATCGTCGCCGATGAAATGCAGATGCTGGGCGGCCGCTCGGGCGGCAGCGGCGGCGCGCCAGCGATGAACGACAGCGGCGATCGCGGCGAGCGCAGCCCGCCGCCGCGTGCCTCCGGCGACGATTTCGACGACGATATTCCGTTCTGAGCCCTGTAAAGCCGGTAGCCAGTGCCGGAGTGCGCATGCGGAAAAAGCTCTACATCAAGACCATGGGCTGCCAGATGAACGAGTACGACTCGGACAAGATGGCGGACGTGCTGCGCGCCTCGCACGGCTACGAGCTGACGGCCGTACCGGACGATGCCGACCTGCTGCTGATGAACACCTGCTCGATTCGCGAGAAAGCGCAGGAGAAGGTATTTTCCGAACTCGGCCGCTGGCGCGCTTTGAAAGAATCCCGCCCGGGCGTGATGATCGGTGTCGGCGGTTGTGTCGCGAGCCAGGAGGGCGAGGGCATCAGCCGGCGCGCGCCGTTCGTCGACATGGTGTTCGGTCCGCAGACCCTGCACCACCTGCCGGGCATGCTGGATGAGGCGCGCGACAAGGGCCGGCCGGTCGTCGACATCTCCTTTCCTGAAATCGAAAAATTCGATTGCCTGCCGAAGCCGCGCGCAGAGGGACCGACTGCATTCGTTTCGGTCATGGAAGGCTGCAGCAAGTATTGTTCGTTCTGCGTCGTGCCATACACGCGTGGCGAGGAAGTCAGCCGCCCGCTCGACAGTGTCATTACAGAAATCGTCGCACTGGCAGAACAGGGCGTGCGCGAAGTCAACCTGCTCGGGCAAAACGTCAACGCCTATCGCGGGCTGATGCACGACGGCCAGGTCGCGGACCTGGCAACACTGATCTACTACGTCGCCGCCATAGAAGGCATCGGGCGGATCCGCTTCACCACGTCTCACCCGGTTGAATTCACCGACAGCCTCATCCAGGCCTACGCCGAAGTGCCGAAGCTCGCGAGCTACCTGCACCTGCCGGTACAGCACGGTTCCGACCGGGTCCTCGCCCGCATGAAGCGCGGCCATACGGTGATCGAATACAAGCAGAAAATCCGCAAGCTGCGCGAAGTCCGGCCAGGACTGTCGTTGTCGTCGGATTTCATAGTGGGTTTCCCGGGCGAGACCGACGAGGATTTCGAGGCACTCATGAGATTGATAGTCGAGATCGGATTCGACCTGTCCTTCAGCTTCATCTACAGCCCGAGGCCCGGAACGCCGGCGGCAGGCTTCGCCGACGACACACCGCCGGACGTGAAGAAGAACCGCCTGCAGATCCTGCAGGCACGCATAACCCAGCAGGCCATGGCGATAAGTCGCGGCATGATAGGAAGCACCCAGAGGGTGCTGGTGGAAAAGCCCTCGAGAAAAGGGTCCGGCCAGGTTTGCGGCCGCACCGAAAACATGCGCTGGGTCAATTTCGACGGCGATACGTCGTTGATAGGCCAGTTCGTCGATGTCGTGATCACCGAGGCGCTGCCAAACTCCCTGCGCGCGCGCCGAATCGGGTCCAGGGTCGCCGCCTGACTCGCCGTCACCGTGTCGCGAGCGCTGCTCGCTCCTACATCGCTACGATCGGCCCGTGTAGGAGCGAGCAGTGCTCGCGACAGCGATTTCGATCTCGTGCTGCACGCCGGCGCCCCGCAGCGCTGCGCCGGCTCGGGCTTGCCCGTACCGGCCTGTGGCCTGCGCGGATTGTCATAAATCTGCATAAAGGCGCGTTTTGGGAATGTTTTTTGGTGGTCCGTGTCACATTTGTTGGTTATAGTCCGGCTGTACCATTGGCCTATCCTGAGAAAGGTTGATACGACTGACATTGAATGCTGTAAAAACATCCGAGGACATCGTCCTCGAACCCGCCGATAACATCCGCCTCGCCAATCTCTGCGGACAGTTCGATGAGCACCTGCGACAGATCGAACGCCGCCTCGACATAGAAATAGCCAGCCGTGGGAATCGATTCCGCGTGACCGGTCATCCGGGCGCGACGCATATCGGCAGTGAAATCATTCGCCATCTGTTCCACCTCACCGGGTCCGAAAGACTGGATCCGGAACGCGTCCACATGTGTTTGCAGGAGTCGGCCATGAACGACGGTCATTTTGCTGAAGCGGAAGTGTTGACTGACGAGCAGTACACGGACGGCAGTCCTTACGAGATCCAGACCCGCCGCAAGCGAATTCGGGCGCGGAGCGCCAATCAGCGCGCGTATCTCAAGAGCATCAGCGAGCACGACCTGGCTTTTGGCATAGGACCTGCGGGCACCGGCAAGACCTATCTGGCCGTGGCCAAGGCCATCGACGCACTGGAAACCGAACAGGTACGGCGCATCGTGCTGGTACGCCCTGCGGTCGAAGCGGGCGAGCGGCTCGGCTTCCTGCCGGGCGACATGTCGCAAAAGGTCGATCCGTACCTGAGGCCGATGTACGACGCGCTGTTCGACATGCTGGGCCCGGAACAGGTGGCCCGTCTCATCGAGCGCAATGTGATCGAAGTGGCGCCACTTGCATTCATGCGTGGCCGCTCGCTGAACGAATCGTTCGTCATACTCGATGAAGCTCAGAACACGAGTGTGGCGCAGATGAAGATGTTCCTGACCCGCATCGGTTTCGGATCGCGCTCGGTGATAACGGGTGACATCACGCAGATCGACCTGCCGGCGGAACAGCAGTCAGGCCTGAAAAATGCCATCAGCATCCTCTCGGATGTGAGGGGCATTGCCTTCACGTTCTTCACCCCGCAGGACGTGGTGCGCCATGAGCTTGTGCAACGCATCGTCGAGGCCTATGAAGCGAATGGCAATGGTCACGGAGCAGCCAACGGCGGGAGCAACGGCAACGGCAAGAGCAACGGCAAGAGCCACACGAACGGCAATGGCTGATGCCTGCGATTGATGAGCACGGTTGTCGACGTTGATGTACAGAATGTTTCCAGCATTGACGGGGTTCCGCAAAGCGAGCTGATTGGCGACTGGATTCGCGAGATATTGTCCGTTGCGCGCCCCGGCCAGCAGTCCGCCCTCGAGATGGCGGTACGAATCGTCGACGAAGACGAAAGCCGTGGCCTGAACAATCGCTACAGGCACGTGGACAAGCCGACCAACGTGCTGGCCTTTCCTGGCGACGACATGGGGCTGGCTGCACTTCGCGATGGGGCCGAGCCGGTTGCGCTTGGCGATGTTGTCATCTGCGCGCCCTTAGTCCTGCACGAAGCAGCGGAGCAGTCCAAAGACCCGCGCGATCACTGGCTGCACCTGTTGCTGCACGGCACCCTGCATTTGCTGGGATATGACCATGAAAATACGCAGGATGCGGCCGAGATGGAGTCATTGGAGACCCGTATCCTTGCGGCACGGGGCATCGGCGATCCATACCGCGACCGGTGACATTTAACTGTTACAATCGTGGATGAGGGAGAATGCCGGCCGGGCGTGATGTCAGAACGGCCGGTTCAATCAAACCAGAGAAATGAACGACAAACCGCCCGCGAGCAGCGGCACAGG
>JAKEGN010000044.1 GCA_022615525.1 Woeseiaceae bacterium | reverse complement strand
GCCGAGGAACAGCGGCTCGCGGCCATGAATGCCGGACTCCAGGAGCGCTATGTGCTTGCCATTCGCAACCACATTTACCGGAACTGGTCGCCTCCCGCGAGCGCGCGCTTTGGCAGTGAATGCGAGGTCATCGTTCGCCAGGTCCCCGGTGGCGAGGTGACCGGCGTGACGATTCTGAGCTGTACCGGAGACGAGGCACTGCGGCGTTCTGTCGAGGCAGCGGTGTTCCGCGCCTCGCCGTTGCCACAGCCGCCCGATCCCAGCGTTTTTGACAGAAACTTGCGATTGATACTGAAAACTGAAGAATAGCGAGGCTCGAATACTGATGCGGAACTCACACATGCGCCTGTTGCGACAGTTTGTCGGCACATTGCTGTTGGCGATTCTCTGCTTTCCGGCTCATGCCGAACTGGTGATCGAGATAACCAAGGGTGTCGGACAGCGGACACCGGTCGCCGTAGTGCCTTTCGGCTGGGAGGGCAATGGCACCACGGCCCCGCTGGATATAGCCGGGGTCATCGCGGCGGACCTGGAACGCAGCGGGCGTTTCCAGGCCGTGGACGAAAAAAGCATGTTGCAGAAGCCAACAGCGGGCGTTGACGTTGACTTCGACGACTGGTCGATATTGGGTACCGAGGCCATCGTCGTCGGCAAGCTCATGCAAACCGGCGAAAATGCGTACAGCTTGCAGTTCCAGCTGTTCGACGTATTCGGCAAGCAGCAGCTGGTCGGTTATCGCATGCCGGCAAGTCGCGGCACCATGCGGCAGGCTGCACACCGGGCAGCGGACATGATTTACGAGAAACTCACCGGTATTCCGGGTGTCTTCGGTACCCAGGTGGCCTACGTGACCTCGCAAGGGCAGGGCGCCGGCAAGACCTATACACTGGTGGTGTCTGACGCCGACGGCGAGAACGAAAACACCATCATGGAATCGCGCGACCCGATCATGTCACCGGCGTGGTCGCCCGACAGCCGCCGCCTCGCTTATGTCTCGTTCGAGGGCAACCAGTCCAGCATCTTCGTGCAGACCTTGCGGACCGGAAACCGCATCAAGGTATCGAGTTTGCCGGGCATCAACGGCTCGCCGGCGTTTTCGCCGGATGGCCGTAAACTGGTGCTGACACTCGGTGGCGTGGACGGCAATCTCGACATCAACGTCCTTGACCTGAACAGTCGCGAGCTGACCAGGCTGACCACGGATCGGGCAATCGATACCGAGGGCAGCTGGTCACCCGATGGCGATGAAATCTATTTCACCTCGGACCGTAGCGGTGGACCGCAAATCTACAAGGTTGATGTCAGTGGCGGGACACCCGAGCGCATCACCTTCGAAGGCAGCTACAATGCGCGCCCGCGGCTGTCGCCGGACGGCAGGAAGCTGGCGCTGGTGCACCTCGACCGCGGCAATTATCGCATCGCCGTCATGGACATCGACCGTCGGCAACTGCTGGTCGTATCGGATGGCAGCCAGGACGAATCGCCCAGTTTCGCGCCAAACAGTGACTCGCTGATTTATGCCACCCGGCAAGGGCGCAATGGCGTTCTGGAAACCGTAACGGCTGACGGTCTTGTTCGCAGCCGCCTCGCCGCGGGACAATCGGACGTGCGCGAACCGGTCTGGTCACCGTTTCCGCGTTACTAGGATTCGGGGAAGTTGATGTTTATCGTAAGGTAAGTATCATAGCTTTCTGATTTTTAAGATTTAAATCGTTTCACTTGGGCAATTGCAAAAGGCAACAATCATGAAAATCTCAACATTGACGTTGGCTGCCATAGTGGCACTGGGCGTCCTCGGCTGTAGCAAGAACACCATTCCCGATCCGGAAGTCAGCAGCACGGACACCGGTGCTGGCGGGGATGCAAGCACGGGCGAATATGGTGCCGGTGGCATGGGAGGCGGGGAATTCGTCGATGACGACCTGCTCGGTCCCGACGGTGAAATGGGCATGGTGATCTATTTCGATTTCGACCAGTCCGAACTGAAGCCGGAGTACACCGACCTGCTGGCACGCCACGCCACGCATCTCGCCAACAATCCCGGCACCAGCGCACGGCTGGAAGGACATGCGGATGAACGGGGGTCCCGTGAATACAACATCGGTCTCGGCGAGCGCCGGTCACAAACGGTCCGAAGAATGCTGCTGATCCAGGGCGCTTCGGCGAACCAGATCTCGACGGTGAGTTTCGGCGAAGAACGGCCTGCTGCCGTTGGCAGCGATGAAGAGTCCTACGCGCAGAACCGCCGCGTCGAAATCAAGTACACGCAGTAGGGCCCGGACTCGTGAAATTTCGCCAAACGCGTTTTCCGCTACTGGCAGCCCTGGTTGCACTCGGCGGCTGCGCGCTGGTGCCACCCGAGGAGGACCCGGTCTTGATCAAGCTCGATGACCTCGATCGAAGGCTGGCGGCGGTGGAACGTATCCTGGCCAATGGCAGCCTGGTCGAACTGACCGTGCAATCGGACGAGTTGCAACGCCGGACTGCCGACCTCCAGGGGCGGATCGAGACACTCGAACATGACAACGAGAATTCGGCAAACCGCCAGCGCGACCTTTATGCCGACCTTGACGAGCGACTGCAGGAACTGGAGGAAAGCATTGCGGTTGCCGGTCCGGCCGCCACCGGTACGAGCAGCGGCGCATTGCCGATACCCGGCGGCTCGGACCGCGACAACTACCAGGCTGCTCTCGAGATGATCAAGGAGCAGCATTACGATGAGGCCGAAGCGGCGTTCAAACAGTTCCTGGTCAGTTTCCCGGACAGCCAGATGGCGGACAATGCCCAGTACTGGCTTGCCGAGTCCTACTACGTAACCGGCCGATTCGACCAGGCGCTCAAGGCATTCACCATTGTAGTAAACGACTATCCACGTTCCCGAAAGGTGCCGGATGCCTTGCTGAAAATGGGCTTTTGCAGCTACGAGTTGAAGCGCTGGGACGATGCGCGCACGTCACTCGGCCGCGTGCAGGCTGATTTTGCCGACACGACGGCAGCAAGGCTTGCGGAACAGCGACTGCAACGCATGACGGAAGAAGGTCACTAACGACACGGCAAACCAGTTTCCGGATCGTCTGCCGCCATAGCTGCGGGTTGTCATTTGCCGCCGGTCCGGTATCATGCCGCCCGGCTGCCGGCCTTCCTGCCGGATTCACGCGGGGCGTTAGCTCAGAGGTAGAGCATTCGGCTTTTAACCGATTGGTCGTAGGTTCAAATCCTACACGCCCCACCATTCAGCACACGATCGATTTCAGATAAAACCGGCGACGATTGTCACTTGTATCGTTATGATCAGCGGCTTTGTTAGTGGCAGAGAGTCCCTCTTGGCACAAGACCGTTGGACAATTCACAAGTTCGGTGGCAGCAGTCTGGCTGATGCAGACTGTTTTCGTAATGTCGCCGACATCCTTTCGAAATTGCCCGAGGGTCGTATCGGCATAGTCGTTTCAGCCATGGGCGGCATGACCGACAAGCTGCTGCGGCTGACTGCGATTGCCGAACGCGATGACCGTGCATTTGCGGACGAATTACATGAAATCGGCGACCGGTATACGCAAACCGCACGGCGATTGCTGAACGGCGAAGCCCTGGTACGCATCCTGGACCAGTGGGGGCGGGATGCGGGCGACATCAGGGACATACTGCGCTCCATTGCGCTGGTGAAATCCGCAGCACAGCGGAGCCGCGATATCGTCGCCGGGTACGGCGAAATCTGGTCGGCAAGGCTCATGGCGGCCTTTCTCGCGCAGACTTTCGGGGCGGATCGTGCCGGTCACTGGATCGATGCGCGCAGGGTC
>JAKEGN010000271.1 GCA_022615525.1 Woeseiaceae bacterium | reverse complement strand
GGCCATCGAACGGTGCGCGAATCATGGTATTGGCCAGTCTTGCCTTGGCTGCCTCGACTTGTGCCTCATTGACCTGCATCGCCGCCTGCAACTGTTCGAGATTGGATGCCGATATGGCCTGGGTCGACGCCAGCGAAACGCTGCGATTGTAAAGTCCGCGGCTTTCGGACAGGGCCGCTTCGGCGACCGCGAGTCCGGCCCGGATCTCGCTGTTCTCCAGTTCGACCAGCATGTCGCCGCGCTTTACGAGCTGTCCTTCTTCGAAAGCGATGCGGGTGACGATGCTCGCAATGCGAGGTGTGATCTGCACCGATTCGTTGGCGCGCGCCGTGCCCAAAGCCTGGATCTCGTCGATGAGGTCCTGCAGCTCCAGGGGACTCGCGACGACTTTGATCGCGGTAGCCCGGGGGCTACTTTGCTCGACTTGCTCGTCGCCACAGCCTGTAACAAGGCTGCAGATGGCAGCCATTATCAAAAGTTGACGGTACTTGATCGGGTTCATGATGCCGGAATGCCGCCGGTTGTTTTTGGAGGTTGAGTCACTATGCGACAAGGTCCAGGACCGCGAATTCCCCGACGCCAGCAGAAAATGCCGAAGATCAGGCGCTCTATTCTACCCGCAGCATCCGGAAAATGGGACTCGATCAGGGTTGGCGTTACCTCTTGCGCGCAGCAAGGAGGGGCAAGGATGGCGTATATCGACGTTTTCATTCGCGGACGGGTTTATGCCCTGGTTTCGACGGTCGCCAGGGCTTAGTACGCGAGGCCTCCCCCACGTTCTACGGGATGCCATAACCGCGTATGGTCGTCGTGATCAGGCCCATCGCCGAGAGTCAGGATCAGAACACCAAATCCAGGACGACAGCTGAATGAACAGAGATGCGTTAAGCCAGGGCAGACCAGTAAACTAAACAAGGAGTCGAGAAAGAAATCCATCAGGCCGCGAGTCAAAGATGCTGACGCGACACGCGAGAACATCCTGAACGAGGCGTTGCGGGAGTTCTCACAAAACGGGTTCAGCGGGGCAAGGGTTGACGGGATCGCGGACAGAACCCGTACCAGCAAACGCATGATCTATTACTACTACAAAAGCAAGGAGGGCCTGTACCTTGCGGTTCTAAAGGAAAGCTATCGGCGCATTCGCGACGTCGAAACGGAGTTTCAACTTGAAGGCTTGCCGCGCATGTTCGCGTTGCGCAGACTGGTCGAGATCATTGTCGACTATCAGGCGACTCACTCGGACTTGATTCGCGTGATAATGACGGAAAATATCCACAACGGTGCGTACATCCGTCAGCTGCCGGACCTGAAGCCGGCTCACCGGCGCGCTTTCGAGCTTATCAAAGGACTTTGCAAGCGCGGCGTGGAGGAGGGTGTTTTCCGGAGTGACTTTGACCCCGTCGACCTGCACATGAGTATCTGCGCGTTGTCGTTCTTCAATGTATCCGATCAACACACCTTCGGATACCTATCTGATCGGGAATTTACTGACAAGGCGGTACATTCGGCGCGCCGGGCAGCGATCGTGGACACGATTGCCAGGTACGCACAAGCACCATAACGCCCGAAGTTCATGCGCGACCAATTGCTGCACAAGGCCGTGTTGCGGTTTGCGGGGGCGTCGCGTCATGACGTATTAGGATCGCCCGCATCTTGCCTGTTGTCGAGTGCAAAGTGATCTTTAGGTACGTATGAAATCCGAAGCTGACGAGGTTGGTTGTAAGGGACAATCTCCTAAAGCGTAGTCCGCCACAACACGATGATCTTCGGGCCAGAGGCTCCGGTTTGGCACTGCATGAATCCTTGCGTATAGTTGATGGCTGCAGAAATTGCGGTCCGACTTTGCGTACTAACCGCAATTCGAGTTTCATCCTTGATCGGCCGACACCGAAGAACGGATCAATTGAAACCATCAATTCTCATTGTCAATGGACCTGGGCTGGGCGACCTCAGCGTCGATGGCGCAAAAAGCGATCGTGGGCTGGGTCTGACAATGATCAGGGATGCTTCCAGGGCACTTTGCGAGCAATTCGGAATTCAGCTCGATTTTCGCCATACCGAGGATCTGGACAAGGTGTCTCAGTGGTTAGCGCGCGAAAGCCAGGAGTTCGACGGTGTGATAGTCAACCCCGTCGGCTACTCACGGGCGACGACCGTACCGATCGAAAATTACCGCGCGGCGATACAAACCATTGCGCATCTCAATAAGCCGGTGATCGAAGTTCACATCAACAATATTTTTCACCATGGCGCTGAAAGTACCCAACCGCTGCGCGAGGACGGCGGGGACATGGGGTTTATCTGCGGCTTCGGCCTAAACAGTTACTTGGCGGCCATACGTGCGATCGGATTGCGACTGCAAGTTCACCACAGGGATCACAACAGGCGAATAAATAAAGTAGACAAAGTCTTCATATTGAATGGGCCGAACCTGAATCTGCTCGGGCGCCGTGAGCCAGAGATCTATGGTCGCCTGACACTCGAAGATCTGGCGCGCCGTTGTGCAGAGGTCGGAGTACAACGAGGTCTTGACGTCGAGTTCCGCCAGACCAATCACGAAGGTGAGCTGGTCGACTGGATCCAGGAAGCTATCGACGTAGCGAAGGGCATAATCGTCAACGCCGCAGCGTACACACACACGTCCGTGGCAATCCACGATGCGCTTCGAGCCAACCCGAGGCCAAAAATCGAATTGCACATTTCGAACCCGCATCTTCGGGAAGCATTTCGACAGTTCTCCTATGTTTCTCCCGTGGTTGACGGGATAGTTGCCGGACTGGGAACTTCCGGCTACGCACTTTCGCTACAACTGATGGCAGACTTGATCGATAGTTAAGCGCCGAACTTCAGGGCACGCTGTTCTGCGCCCTTGCAAAACGTGCCGTGAACGAAATTTCGGTGCGGTGCCGGTAAAATACAGCGGCAATTTCGCTTGTTGGATCTGGTCGGGGTGAAAGGATTTGAACCTTCGGCCCCTGCGTCCCGAACGCAGTGCTCTACCAGGCTGAGCTACACCCCGTGCTCGAATGGAATCTCGACAATCAGGATCGTCGGTTGACGGCGAACTCCGCGATTGCGATCAGTGCGTCTTTCCAGTCCGAGTCGGGAATTCCGGACAGTGCATCGATCGCCAGATTGGCGGCCTCCTGAGCGCGCGCCGCAGTGTACTGGAGGGCCCCGGTCGATTCAATGATCGCCTGGATATCCCGGAGGTTGGCGGATTCACTGTCCTCGATTGCGCGACGGATCATATTTCGCTGGCTGTCCGAGCAATGCTTCATGGCATGGATCAGCGGCAAGGTCGCCTTGCCCTCGGCCAGGTCGTCGCCAAGGTTCTTGCCGAGTTCCTCGGCGCTTGCACCGTAGTCCAGCGCGTCGTCGATGAGCTGGAAAGCCGTGCCGAGGTTGCGCCCGTACAGGATCATTGCATCCTCGTCATCGGCATGCCGGCCGGCGAGTATCGCGGCGATCTGTGCCCCGGCCTCGAACAGGCGGGCGGTCTTGCGGTAGATCACCTGGCGGTAGTCGTATTCCGAGAGGTCCGGGTCGTGCACGTTCATGAGCTGCATGACTTCGCCTGCCGCAATGGTGTTGGTCGCATCGGCGAGGATGCGCATGACCGGCATCCGGCCTATCTCCACCATCATCTGGAAGGCCCGCGAATACAGGAAATCGCCGACCAGCACACTCGCCTGGTTGCCGAAAACGGTGTTGGCGGTCTCGCGACCACGGCGCCTCGCCGATGAATCGACGACATCGTCGTGCAACAGGGTCGCGGTATGAATGAATTCGATGATGGCTGCCGCGTGCACGTGGTGCCGTCCCGCATAGCCCAGCGCGCGGGCGGCCAGCAGGACGATCAATGGCCTCAGGCGTTTACCGCCGCTGGTAACGATGTATTGCGACACTTGTGACACCAGCGCAACATCGCTTTCCAGTGAGCGGCGGATGAGCTCGTCGACGGCACGCATGTCGCCGGCAGCGAGCGCCTTGGCGTCCTCGATTCCAGGAGAAATGCTTGCTTTTTCGGCGGCTTGCATACGGGTCCGATAATGCCTGATTATCCCTGCATTGGCGACCGGCCACCGGCCAACGCGGATCCTCGGCTCAATTTGCAAGCTGTTGAAATCCAGCCAGATTCTTCTGCGGTGAGCGTTGACCCGGCCGCATGAACTCTATAGAATTCCGGCTCTTTTGCGGCGGCGGGCCCCGGACACGGCAGTTTCCGGCCGGCCGATACCTTAAAAACCTCTTGTTTCTCAGTAGCTTGCGCGTTAGGTGTGAGCGGCACCATGGAGTTCGCAACGATGTACGCAGTGTTTCGCACCGGCGGTAAGCAGTACCGCGCCAGCAAGGGCGAGCGCCTGAAGCTCGAGAAAATCGACGCCAACGAGGGCGCGAACATCAGCTTCGACGAAGTCCTGTTGGTGGGCGAGGGCAGCGACATCAAGCTGGGCTCGCCGCTCATCGAGGGCATGGCGGTGGATGCCAGGGTCCTGGCCCAAGGCAAGTCGCGCAAGGTCAACGTGGTCAAGTTCCGGCGCCGTCAAAACTACCTGCGCAGGCACACGCACCGCCAGTTCTTTACGGAGGTCGAGATCATCGACATCCGCAGTGGCGCCGCAAAAGCTCTGGCGACGGATACGGCAACCGACAAGCCGGCGGCCAGGAAAGCTACAAGCAAGAAGGCGGCCGCGAAAAAGGCATCGGCCAAGGGCTCGGAGAAGAAAGCAGCCAAGAAACCGGCCGGCAAGAAGAAGGCGGCGAAGAAAAAGGGCGCCTGATACGATTTTTTGAATTACGGCCGGTGATTTGTTGCGCCGGCCCCGACAGAAGGTGAATTGCAGTGGCACACAAGAAAGCAGGCGGCAGCAGCCGTAACGGTCGCGATTCGGAGAGCAAGCGCCTTGGCGTGAAAATCTTCGGCGGTGAGGACGTCGTTGCAGGAAATATCCTGGTCCGACAACGCGGCACCGTTTTTCATGCCGGCCCGAACGTCGGCATGGGCAGGGATCACACCTTGTTTGCGAAGAGCAATGGCACGGTGGTGTTCCAGAAGAAGGGGCCGAAGAGTCGCCAGTTTGTGAGCGTGGTCACCGGCTAGCCTGACGCGAAAGCATCGCACGGAAGACCCCGCTGCCACGCGGGGTTTTTTGTTTGCGGAGCGCGGATCGGCAAGGGCCCAGGAGTCCGGGTACACACATGAAATTCGTCGACGAAGCAACGATCAGGGTGCAGGCCGGAAACGGTGGCAACGGTTCCTTAAGTTTTCGTCGCGAAAAGTATGTCGACAAGGGCGGCCCGGACGGCGGCGACGGCGGTGCAGGCGGCGACGTTTACCTGGTCGCGAACGAGGGGATGAATACGCTGGCGGATTTCCGCATGTCGCGAAGGTTTCGGGCGGAAAGCGGCCGGGCCGGTGCGGGGCGCAACATGAGCGGTCGGTCCGGCACAGACCTCGAAATTCCCGTGCCGGTCGGCACCGTCGTGCATGACGTCGATACGGGTGAACTGATCGGTGACCTGACCAGCCAGGGGCAGCGGCTGAAAGTCGCGGCGGCCGGGCGCGGCGGATTCGGCAATACTCATTTCAAGAGCAGTACCAACCGGGCACCGCGGAAAATCACGAACGGCACACCGGGCGAAGCACGACACCTGTTGCTGGAGCTCAAGCTGCTTGCCGATGTTGGTTTGCTGGGGTTGCCGAACGCCGGGAAATCGACCCTGATTCGCGCCATGTCCGCTGCGAGGCCCAAGGTGGCGGACTATCCGTTCACGACACTGCATCCGAATCTCGGTGTCGTATCGGTGGGGTCCCTGCAGAGTTTTGTCATGGCCGATATTCCTGGGCTGATCGAAGGGGCGGCCGAAGGTGCCGGGCTCGGCATCCAGTTCCTGAAGCACCTGCAAAGAACCCGCCTGCTGTTGCACCTGGTGGACATCGTGCCGACAGACGAATCCAGTCCTGCCGAATCGGTGAATACCATCCAGCGAGAGCTTGCAAAATATTCCGCCGATCTCGCGGGCAAGCCGCGCTGGCTGGTCATCAACAAGATCGACCTGCTTCAGCAAGACGGCGTGTCCCGCGCGCGATCGGAGATGCTCGGGATCCTTGGCTGGGAAGGGCCGGTGTTCGAAGTGAGCGCATTGACGGGTCAGGGCACCAGGGAGCTGGCGACGGCCGTCATGCGGGAACTGGAGCGCATGAAGCGCGAGGAAGCCGAGACGAAAGCACAGGCTGCTCCCGACCTGCAGGCATAAAAAAAGGATCCCGCGGGATCCTTTTTTATTGCCTGTCCGGCGTATTCCTCAGGCAGCCATCGCCTTGATCATCTTGTTCAGGCGGCTCTTGTGACGTGCGGCCTTGTTCTTCGGCACGATGCCCTTGTTGGTCATGCTGTCGATGACAGGAACCGCTGCCTTGTATGCTGCGGTCGCGGCGGCCTTGTCGCCCTTTTGCACGGCAAGAATGACAGTCT
>JAKEGN010000270.1 GCA_022615525.1 Woeseiaceae bacterium | reverse complement strand
TCTTTAGCAGCTTGTGGAACGGGATCGGGATTGTCGGCGGCCTGGCGGCGAACCCCGCGGTTGTTTCCATCATTTTCTTCGTTTACCCGCTGTGCGCTTCGAAGCCGATTCGGACTTGACGCAATAAATGTAATAGGTTCCATCGCGCTCTTCCGTGCCTTCGACTTCCTTCGCAAATCCCGGGAACCGGTGGCCGTATTCCTGCAAGGTACGAAGGTAGGTGAGCCACGGGCCGTCCGCCTTGCCGATGCTCTCGCCCGGCATGACGATCGGGATGCCGGGCGGATACGGAATCACACCCACCGCAACGACGCGACCGGCCATCTCGGCAAGCGGCAGTTTTTCGGCATCGCCGGACATCAGGCGCTGGAATGCACGACGCGGCGACATTTCGGGCTTGGGCAACGTTCCGTACGCTTCCGCCTGCAATGGCCCCTGCCTGCTCTTGCGCAGGTGCGCCCACATTTCATCGCCAAGGTCCTTGAGCCCCATGCCGGCATATCGATCCGGTGCTGCCGCCGCCACGGCGGGCAGGACTTCGGCAAGGGGCGCATTGCGATCGTAGTCGGCCTTGAAGTCGAGCAGGGTGTTCAGCAACGTGCCCCACTTGCCCTTTGTTACACCCATCGAGAAAAGGAACAGGACCATGTGGTCGGTGGTACGCGAGGGCACGATGCCATGGCGGCCGAGATAAGCGGTGACGATGTCTGCGGGTATCCCGCTGGATTCCAGTTTTCCATCGTCTTTCATGCCCGGGCAGACGATGCCGAACTTGATCGGGTCGAGCATGCACCAGCCATCCGGCAGGCCTTCGAATCCATGCCAGTTGTCGCCGGGATGAAGAATCCAGCAGTTCGGGTCCGTCGCAAGCAGCTCCGCGGGCGCCTTGTGAAACGGGATCAGCTTGCCGCTCTTCGGGTCGCGCACTTTTTCCGCGTTCCACGGTGCGAAGAACCAGTCCTTCTTCGCGAGAAATTCCTGGCGAATACGCGCGACGGCAAGCCGGCACGCAATCGCTTCGTCGATGGTCTCCTGAGTGAGCGACTCTCCGGCCGGCCCGTCCATGATCGCGGCGGCGACGTCGTTCGAAGCAATTAGCGCGTACAAAGGCGAAGTGCTCGCCTGCGAACAATAGGCTTCGTTGAAGCGCCCGTGATCGATGGCGCCGCGGCCGTCGCGGATGTGTATGAAAGAGGTCTGTGACAGTGCCGTCAGCAGCTTGTGCGTGGAGTGGGTTGCGAATACGGTCGGGCCATCTGCCGGGTGATCAGCCGGGTTTCCGCGCATGGCGTAACGGTCGCGATACATCGGGTTGAAGCGCGCGTAGCCATACCATGCTTCATCGAAATGAATACGGTCGACGCTTTTCGCAAGCCGTTTCTCGGCTTCGCTCGCGTTGTAGCACATGCCGTCGTAGGTGCAGTTGGTCACGACCGAGTACACGGCGCGGTCGTGCCCGGTCGCCTTGGCCAGCGGATTGCTGGCGATGGCTTTCGCAATCGACTTCGGTTCGAGCTGCGCCGGTGCTATCGGGCCGATGATGCCGTAACGATTGCGCGTCGGCACAAGGAACACCGGTATGCCGCCGCTGATCTGCAGGCTTTGCTCGATGGACTTGTGGCAGTTGCGATCGCAGAGCGCGATCTCGTTGTCACCGACGCAAGCCGACATGATGGCGCGATTTGACGCGGAGGTGCCGTTCAATACCGAGTAGGAGCGGTGAGCGCCGAACACCCGCGCGGCGTAACGCTCGCTCTCGCCCACCGGGCCGGTGTGACCGAGCAGGGAACCGAGCGCGCCGCGTTCGATGCCCATGTCGGTGCGAAACAGGTTCTCGCCGTAGAAGTCGAAAAACAACCGGCCGACCGGCGACTTCAGGAACGCGACGCCGCCCTGGTGCCCGGGCGCGGCCCAGGAGTACTCGCGCTCACGGTTGTATTTCGCAAGCGCAGCGGCAAAGGGTGGCAACAGGTCGCCGAGGTATCGTTCGACTGCGGTCTCGACTCGTCCGGCAATGAACGAGGCCGTGTCATCGAGTATCCAGATGAATTCGTCCGCAAGGGTCGCGACTTCCACGCTCACGGATCCTGCGAGCTGGCGGCTCGCCATGAGGAATACGGGTAGCTTGGCGTTGCGCTTGCGCACGGCACGCAGCAGTTCGATGGCCTGTTCGTGGCCGCCCTTGTCTTTTTGCCCTTGCGTCCAGTTGAGCAGGATGCAGTGTATGCCGGCATCCGATACGACCGTCGCATGCCCGTCCTCGTAAGTTGCAACAGCAACTGTTTCGATGCCGCGGGCCGCAAGCTCGGCGACCAGCGCGCGCACGCTGCGTGCGGCGGTGCCGGCAATCCCGGTTAATCCGTCATCAACGATCAATACCCGCCTCACTAGCGGACTGGTTCCGGTGTTCTGCATCAGGGGTACCTTTGTCAGGTCAGTGATTTAATCCGCGTATTGGCCGATCTGGCTCCAGGAAAGCCACGCAGACTTTCTCGCCAGAATGACGATTCCGCTTGGATAGTCCTCCTGCGCATGAAAGATCTGAATTCGTATGATTACCTATTGCTGCGCGGCATTTGTATCAACTTGTTTCACACCCTTTTTCGTGCCCATTTACGAGGTATGCCCAAACCGGTGCCGCAAGCAGCAAGAGGATCAGGGCCCACATGCCGGCGGATGCACCGGCGCCAAAAATGGTGGCCATAGAGAACACGAACGCGACGATGCTGACCGGCATGAAGGGCCCGATGCGCAATGCCCGCGACAGCGGTTTGCGGGTAATGAAGAGTATGGCTTCGACGACCGAGCAAAAGACGTACGGGATCATCGCCGCGTCGGTCGCCAGCGAGACGACGACGTTGTAGAAAGCGACCATGGCGCCCGTCCCGGAGATCTCGACGAGAACGAGCAACGTCGCCAGGCCGACCGAAATCACCAGGCCCCAGGCGGGCACGCCGCGTGACGACAACCGGGCAAAGATCGCAGGCATTGCGCCGTCCCTCGCCGCCGCCATAGGCACCTGCCCGAGCATCAGGGTCCAGCCGTTCAGCGCGCCCAGCGAGGAAATGATCGCCGCAAGCGAAATCACGATGGCCGCCCATTCGCCCCACATGAGGCTTGCTGCATCGGCGAAGGGGGCCGGGGATTTTGCAAGCGTTTCCAGCGGCATGACGCCCATTACCACGGTCGTACCGACGGTATAGATCAATGCCGCGATGAGTGTGCCGATTATTGTCGCGAGCGGAATGGTGCGCTTCGGGTTAACGACGTCGCCAGCGGGAACAGTGGCCGACTCGATGCCGAGGAAAGCGAACATGGTGAGCGGCGCAGTAGCAGCGAGGGCACTCAGGAACGGTTTGCCGCTGGGGTTGATGGTTTCGAAAGTCGACCAGTCCACCCAGAACAGCCCGAACGAACAGATTGCGATGAAGGGCACGAGCTTTGTTATGGTCGTGACCGACTGAAAGATCCCGGCCTCTTTCACTCCGCGCAGATTGATGGCGGCAACCAGCCACATGGCGCCGAGGCCAATGGCGACGCGCAGGGCGAAGTGGTCGCCGAGGGCGGGAATGAGCTTGCCGAGGTAGCCCACCAGGGCCGCCGCCATTGCGGGCAGCGAGACCCAGATCGAGATCCAGTAACCCCAGGCGATGAGGAAGCCCGCGAACTTGCCAAAGCCCAGGCGGGTGTAGGCATAAGGTCCGCCGGTCACCGGCGCGATCCGGGCCAGCCTTGCGAACACCATCCCGAGGCACACGGCGCCGAACGACATTACGCCCCAGCCGATGATGGCGGTCGTGCCGTAGGGAGCGAGGGCAGCCGGGGCGATAAAGAAGCCCGAACCGACCATGTTGCCAACGACCAGCGCCGTACAGGCAAGGAGCCCGAGGCTGGGTTTTTCCTCTGCCGTGGCGCTCATTCGGCCACCGCCGTGTTGATGAAAAAGCGGCGTGTTTCTTCGTCCGGCTCGCCGAAGACCGGAACATAGACCTCCGACCACGCTCCCGACCGGTACTGTCGGCTCAGCTCCGCATCGACTATCAGCCGGAAGTCGTCGTCGCCGCGTGGCAAGGCAAAAGCGATTGGTTCGACGGTGAATTTTCGCTCGAAGACCGTCAGGTCCTTTGCAACGGCGTTGTGCTGGACCGCGTATAGCAGGACTTCGTGCTCCGCGAACATGACATCGGCCTTTCGCTCCGCCAAAATCTTAAGTCCCTGGTCGATGTTTTCGATAGGGCTGATCGTGGCCGTCAATCCGAAATCCCGGATGACGCGTTCCAGCCAGGCGGCCGACCGGCTTCCGGGCACGGCAACGAAGATCCGCTTCTGCATCACCTGTCCGAGCGAGGTTCCCCAACGCGGATTGGCCGGCTGCGGCTCCCCGGCAAGGGCAGCCTGCAAACGTGCAGGCGCATCCTTATGTATGAGGGCGCCAATACCGCCCGGAAAAATCGGGATCGAGAAGGAGACGCTCTCTCTCAGGGCCAGCGTCGGTGTACCGCCGGCACAGAGCAGGTCGACGCTGCCGTTTTGCACGGCATCGAAGCGTGCATCCTGACCGACGGCGACGAACTCGCTGCGCAGTGCCGGCATGGCGAGCCGCTCCCGCAAGCCGCTCGCAATCCGTTCGCACATTGACACGGCATAACCGGCGGGCCTGCCGGATTCGTCCTGAT
>JAKEGN010000269.1 GCA_022615525.1 Woeseiaceae bacterium | reverse complement strand
TGAAACCGCGTAGTCGGCGACTGTCGCAGCAGGCTTTTCAATTCGACGCTGTAAAAACCGATTCATCGGAGCGATTTTCTGGTCGGGTACGACTTGATTGTAACTTATTCTTATAACGGGGAATTATACCGTTTCATGAAACGCATTTCAAAATTATTGAAATGCATTTCATTTGAGTGTACGGTTACCGGGCAACGTGTTATTCGCGGGGGGATACAAGTCGAGCGAATGTCTGTTGCCTGCTGGCAGGGCCTCGAGCCCTCGTCAGCACGTGATGCCTTGATCGCCCCGCCTGAAAACACATTCAACGACGAGTCGTTTTATTAAGGACGGTGGCATCATGACTACGCACTCCATTAACAATCGCTTGCAATTCTTGTGTCGCTGTTGGCCCGCAGCCCTGCTGCTATGCATTTCGTCGGGCATCGCAACCGCACAGGACGAAGTGGCGGACACGGCGATCGAGGAAATCATCGTCACGGGTACCGCCGGTGGCGCGGAACTCCGAAAATTCGATGCGAGTTTTGCGATTACGACGGCTTCGGCAGACGAAATCAGCATGTACCAGCCCGAGAGTACGGCGGACCTGCTGAAGCTGGTGCCGGGCGTATGGTCGGAAAGCTCCGGTGGCGTATCCGGTGCCAACGTCATGGTGCGCGGTTTTCCGGGCGGCGGCGACGCACCGTTTCTGACCGTCCAGGTCAACGGATCGCCGATTTATCCGCCACCGACATTGTCGTTCCTCGAGAACACGACGCTGTTTCGCCTGGATGAAACCGTGCTTCGCATGGAAGCCCTCCGGGGTGGTCCGAACCCTGTGTTCTCCAACGGTCAACCGGGCCTGACCACGAACTTCATCCTGCGCGAGGGCAGCGAGGAGACGCAGGGCATGGCGAAGTACACGACTTCGGACTATGACCTGCGCCGCTTCGATGGCTATGTCAGCGGCGAGCTGGCCGACCAGTTCTACTACATGATCGGCGGTTACGTTTCGAGCTCGCCTGGAATTCGCGATGCGCAGTTCAATTCAGACGAAGGGCACCAGTTCACGATCAACCTGACCAAGGACCTGGAGAACGGCACGATCAACGTCTTTCATCGCAACACGGACGATGTCGGAACCTGGTACCTGCCGGTTGCACTCAACGTACCGGGCGTCGATGCATCATACAACCAGCTCGGAACAATGAACCGGCAGCGGCAAATCACTTACGACAACGCCAATGATGTCGTTGACAACAACGGTGATGGCAGTCCGGATTTTGCCGGTGGCGGCTTCCCGGGGCATCCGGATCCTTCCGAGAAAACCGTGAACATAGGCGACGGCCGTGGCTGGGATGGTTCAATGACGGGCGGATCCGTGACCTTCGAGATCCTCGACGGCTGGGAGCTCACGGATCGCGTCAGTTACACCGCCGGAAACGCCGATACGCTGGGCCTCGTGCCGGATGGCGCCGCCGTCCAGATTAGCGCACTCCGCGCGAACCAGGCAGCAGACCCGAGAGCCGTACTAACAATCGACCCTGGTGATCCAACCGAATTCCTCACGGGATCCGTCAGCGGTCGACAGATCGCCAATTCCGAGTACATACAGCAATTCGGCGCCTGGGAAGTGCGCAAGGACATCGAGGCGTTTACCAACGACCTGAGCCTTGCAAAAGCCTGGGACTGGGGCACCGTCACCGCCGGCTATTACACGGCGAATGCGACGGTGGAGGAGTGGTGGTCGCTGGGCAATTCGCGGTACGAGGTGGTCCAGTCGGGCGGTGAGGTCGTCACGGGAATCGCTTGCAACGATCCGGCCGTCGACAGTTGCGGATTCAACTACGATATTGATGCGACCGGCGACGCAACCACCAATGCCTTCTACGCCGCGACGACTTTCGATGTGGTCGACCGGCTGACAATAGACGTCGGCGTCCGGGTGGAAAACTACCAGGTCAACTATTCCGTCGATGAGGGGCTCAACGGACAGGTGAACCTCGCCATCGATTTCGACGAGACAGAAACATCGTGGACTGTCGCCGGCAACTACCAGCTCACCGATACCATGGGCGGTTTCCTGCGACTCAACCAGGGCAGCAAGATGCCGGACTTCGACTCGTTCCGTGACAATCGCGGAGCCTTCGCCAATGGAAATGACCTGATCCAGGACATCGATCAGTATGAACTCGGCTTCAAATGGGTCACTGACTCGCTCAGCTTGTACGCGACGGGCTTCTTCACCGATGTGACCAATACGGCCTTCATTGCACTGACCGGAGCCGGGGCCGGACAACTGTCGACCCAGGAGTCCAAGGGCGTAGAGATCGACGGCACCTGGGCAACCGATGGCGGTTTCCTGTTGAATCTCAACGCGACCGTCCTGGATTCCGAGATCACCGCGGGCGACAATGTTGGCAACGAGACAGAGCGTCAGCCGGGGTGGCAGCTCCGTCTGACACCGAGCTATGAACTCCAGTTCGGCGATGTCGAAGCGACCGTGTACGGCACGATCAGTGCAGTCGATGACCGCTGGGGCGAGCGTGCGAACACGAACCTTCTCGAGGGCTACGAGAAAATCGACCTGGGCTTGTTGTTGCGTATCAATGAAGCCTTCATCGTACAGCTTGCGGCCGACAACATAGCCGATGAAGAAGCGCTGACAGAAAGCGATCCGCGCACGGCAACCGCGCCGAATGGTCGTTACATCATGCCGCGAACATTCACCCTGAGCGTTGGATACGAGTTCTGAACCAGCATCGATCGCCCTGCGTCTGTGCGGGGCGGCCAGGATATGAGCATGACCTGACTGCCCCGCACACCGCTTTCTGACAGCTCCGGCAGAATTCGCTGCGCCGGCGATGCAGGTATCATGACGCCGGCGGTACGGCGCGAACCTTGCCCGAATGCCACTCGACAACCCGCGACTCGATTATATGAATTACTGGCTGGTCAGAATTTCGCTGTTCATCAATTACTTCGTGTTCGCGATCCTGCTGAACAGCGTGGGCACGGTGATTCTGCAGGTACAGAATACCTACGGCGTGTCCGAGTCCGATGCCAGCGTTCTCGAGGCTTTCAAGGACCTGCCGATCGCCATCACTTCGTTTCTCGTTGCTTCGTTCATTGTGCGTATCGGCTACAAACGCAGCATGCAGATTGCCCTGGGCATGATTGGGCTCTTCTGCCTGCTCATGCCGCAACTGCCCGCGTTCTGGATGAGCAAACTGCTGTTCGCCGTTACCGGTATCGGCTTCGCGCTCACCAAGGTTTCGGTCTTCGCGGCACTCGGCCTGGTCACCAGCAACCGCAAGGACCACGCGAGCATGATGAACTTCATCGAATCGTTCTTCATGGTCGGCATACTCTCCGGGTATTTCATCTTCAGCGCTTTTGTCGACGACGCCAATCCTGAATCGACGGATTGGCTGAACGTTTATTACGTGCTCGCGGCATTGTCTTTCGCCGCGCTCACACTACTCACGATCGCGCGCCTCGACGAAACGAAGGCCAGGCCGGTCGAGACCAGGTCCATGTCGGCCGACTTCCTGGCGATGATTTCCCTTTGCATACGCCCGCTCGTCCTCGTGTTCGTCATCAGCGCGTTCCTGTATGTGTTGATCGAGCAAAGCATCATGTCCTGGCTGCCGACTTTCAACAGCAGGATGTTGCACCTCTCTCCCTCGCTCAGCATACAGATGGCGAGCATACTGGCCGCATCCACTGCGCTGGGAAGGTTCACGGCAGGCATGGTGCTGCGTCGCTTCGAATGGTTCACGGTGCTCGCGGCAGGTTTGGCAACGGCAGCCGTCCTCGTACTCGTAAGCCTGCCACTTGCCGGCACGGTATCCGGCGAGGAAATCTCGGCGTGGCGCGACGCGCCGCTCGCGGCCTTTGTTTTCCCGTTGATCGGCTTCTGCCTCGCACCTGTGTACCCGGCGATCAACTCCGTCATCCTCACCGCGCTGCCGGTACGCCAGCACGCGCCCATGGCCGGCCTGATTGTCGTCTTTTCCGCCCTTGGCGGCACGTCCGGTTCGCTGATCACCGGGTCGCTGTTCGAAGCTTTCGGCGGTACCACCGCGTTCTATTTCTCGCTTGCGCCGATCAGCATACTCATGCTGTCGCTTTACCAGCTCAAGAAGCAATCGAGCTTGGCCGTGAGCTACGCAAACTGATCGAGATGACTCATTCGCTGACACCGCGAGAGATTTTTGGCGAGTTGTTCGAAGCCGTACAGGCCGACCGGATCTTCGGTGACTCGAAATCCTTCGTCGATGCCGTCGCTTTGCGCGATCCCGCGGAGATCCTGCGCCTGTACCGCGAAGAACGCGGTCGGCCTAGATTCGACCTGCAGGCATTCGTGCGACGGCACTTCGACCTGCCGGAGACGCGTCCCGACGCGGCGGCCATGTCCGCCAGCGATGATGTGCGCAAGCAGATCGAGAACCTCTGGCCGAAACTCACCCGCACCGCCGACAGGAAGACGGCGTATTCCTCGTTGATCGAATTGCCGAAACCCTATGTCGTGCCGGGAGGCCGATTTCGCGAACTGTATTACTGGGACAGTTATTTCACGATGCTGGGGCTGGCAGCTTCGGGACAGCACGGCTTGCTCAGGGACATGGTCGACAATTTTGCCTACCTGATCGATCACATCGGCTTCATCCCCAACGGTACACGCAGCTACTATTGCACGCGATCGCAGCCGCCGTTTTTTGTCCTGATGATCGAGCTGCTGGCAACGTCTACGAATGACGAGAGCGTCTACGAGCACTATTTTCCCCAATTGAAGAAGGAATACGAGTTCTGGATGGCCGGCTCGGACGGGCTGTCGGCAGCACAACCGGCCAGGCGGCGCGTGGTCCGCGTTGGCGATACCCTGCTCAACCGTTACTGGGATGAAGCTGCCGAACCGCGCCAGGAAAGTTATGCCGAGGACATCGCGCTCGCTTCCGCCGCCGACCGCGACCCGGCTGGCCTGTATCGGGACATTCGCGCCGCCTGCGAATCCGGTTGGGACTTCAGTTCGCGATGGTTCGACCGTACACAGACCATTTCGTCGATCTGCACAACCGGCATCCTTCCGGTGGATCTCAACTCCATCATGCACCGCATCGAAACGATGCTGGGCGATATCAGCGATCGCGCCGGCGATGCGGCAGGCGCAAGCCACTACCGCGATCGTGCATCTTCGCGAAAGCGCACAATTCAATCGCTGTTCTTCGACAGCGGCGCCGGTTTTTTCTTTGATATTGCAATTGACAGCGGGAAGCCGACCGGCACCCGGTCCCTGGCAGCAGCCTATCCGCTGTTTTTCGGCCTGGCCACGGCAGAGCAGGGCGCACGCGTCGCCGCCAGGCTGGATGCGGAATTCCTCAAGCCCGGTGGCTGGGTCACGACGCCCTTTGTCACCGGCCAGCAATGGGACTCGCCGAACGGCTGGGCACCCTTGCACTGGATCGTTTGCGAAGGATTGCGCAACTACGGTCTCGACGACCAGGCGCAGGAGGGCGCAGGCCGCTGGATTGCGACGAACATTGACATGTACAGGAAATCCGGGCGCTTCATGGAGAAATACAACGTCGTGGAACCCGGCCTCGCGGCGAGCGGCGGTGAATACGCGGTGCAGGATGGCTTCGGCTGGACCAATGGCGTGCTGCTGAGCCTGCTGGGGAAGCCCTAATTAGTTCGTCTTTGCGACGAGCGAAGCGACGAAGCAATCTGGAAAAAAGGTGCCGGAT
>JAKEGN010000268.1 GCA_022615525.1 Woeseiaceae bacterium | reverse complement strand
TTCGGTGCAGTCGGTATTCGACTGGTTGAAGAAAAGGTTGCTGCTCGAACAAACGATCGACGGCCGCTGGACCGAGACCGCAGAGCCGCCGTTCCGGCGCATGCGCGTAAGGGTCAAGGGCGAGATCGTCACGCTCGGGCGCCCGGACATCCGGCCGCAGGAGCACGCCGGCCAACAGGTGTCGCCGGCCGAATGGAATCGCCTCGTCGCGGACCCGAAGACCCTGGTCATCGATACCCGCAACCATTACGAAATCGAGGTCGGTACGTTTCCAGGCGCTGTCGATCCGCAGACCGACAGTTTTCGCCAGTTCCAGGGGTTTGCCGAGCGGCTTGCCGCCGGCGACCGTGACCGGCCCGTCGCCATGTTTTGCACCGGCGGCATACGTTGCGAGAAAGCGTCGGCGCTGATGCAGGAACTCGGCTTTTCCGAGGTTTACCAGCTGCAGGGCGGGATACTGAATTACCTCGAAAGCGTCGAGGCCGAGAACAATCGCTGGCAGGGTGAATGTTTTGTCTTCGACACACGGGTCGCGGTCGATCGCGACCTGGCCGAGGGCCGTTACGTGCAGTGCCATGCCTGCCGCCGTCCGCTCTCCAGCGAGGAACTTGAGTCTCCGGATTATCGTGAGGGAGTTTCCTGTCCCAGGTGCATCCACGAACTGGATGCCGATCGTGCGGAACGGCTCGAGGAGCGTCGCCGGCAGGTTGCGCTGGCGCGGCAGCGCGGTGAACTTCACATCGGTGCCAAACTTGATTGAGTACTCCACCATAACCTGTCCGCAATGTGCTCGTGCCGAGCGCGAGCGCATGCCTACCGATGCCTGCCAGTTCTTCTATCAATGCAAGAGTTGTGGTGTGATGCTGAAACCTGAACCCGGCGACTGCTGTGTGTTTTGCTCCTTTGGCGACGTCAAATGTCCGCCGGTGCAGCTTCGCCGCGATTGTTGCTCCAGCTGACCAAACGACAGTGTTTACTCATGTACGTCACCGAACTGGCAAAACAAGCGGGCGTGGCACCGGACACAATCCGCTATTACACCAAGATTGGTTTGCTGAAACCTGAAAGGCATCCGGACAACCGGTATCACGTTTACACCTCGCGGGATCGGAGCCGGTTGCGATTCGTGCGCGCGGCCAAAGCCCTCGGATACACGCTGACCGATATCCGCAAGTTGTTTGCCGACGCCGGCAGAGGCAACTCGGCCTGCCCGCGCGCGAGAGCACTGATCGAGAAACACATCAGGGACGTCGAGGAGCGTCTTGCTGACCTGATGGCGCTCCACGAGCGCATGGTTGCCGCCCCGGGTGAATGGCAGGTTCTGCCGGACGCAACGCCGACCGCCGACTCGGTCTGCGCCCTGATTGAAATATTTGACTCAGACTCTTGACCTGGGAGCAGCTCCCGGGTTGCAGGATGGTCCCATATTGAGCACCAGCCGGAGACAGCATCGATGAACCACCAGCACTGCGGTCACCACGACCACCAAGGGCACGACCATACCGGTCACGACCACCATGGGCACGGCCAAACTGGCCATGAGCAGCATGCCCACGACAAACCCGCGGTCGTCGTGACCACGCCGGCGACGCCTGCCGCTGCAGGGCAGTGGACCTGCCCGATGCATCCCGAGATCCTGCGCGACGGGCCGGGCAGTTGCCCGATCTGCGGCATGGCGCTTGAGCCCGTGATGGTGTCGGCCGAAGCCGGGGAAGATGCGGAATTCATCGACATGCGTCGCCGCTTTCGCTGGTCGGTTGTCCTCACTTTGCCGGTGGTTCTCATAGTGATGGCCGAGATGTTGCCGGGCATGCCATTGCAAGCCACAGTGTCGCCGCGCCTGCTGCAAGTCCTGCAATTATTGCTGTCCTCACCCGTCGTGCTATGGGCCGGTTGGCCATTCTTCCAGCGGGGCTGGCAGTCTGTGCAATACCGCAGCCCGAACATGTTCACCCTGATCGCCATGGGTGTGGGCGTGGCCTGGCTGTACAGCGTCATCGCGGTGCTGGTCCCCGACCTGTTTCCCCTGGCTTTTCGCGGTCACGGCGGCCATGTCGGTGTGTATTTCGAAGCCGCGGCGGTCATCGTGACCCTGGTCCTGCTCGGCCAGGTGCTCGAGCTTGGTGCGCGCAGCCGCACCGGCGCAGCCATCCGCGCATTGCTCGGCCTGGCACCGAAAACCGCAAGGCGTATCGCTGCCGATGGAGGTGAGCAGGATGTCGCTCTCGCCGAAGTGCAGGTTGGCGATCGCCTGCGTATTCGTCCGGGCGAAAAAGTGCCGGTCGACGGCGCCGTGGTGGAGGGCGCGAGTTCCGTTGACGAATCGATGATTTCCGGTGAACCGCTGCCGGTCATGAAGTCGGCGGGCGACACCGTCATTGGTGGCACCATCAATACGACAGGTACCCTGGTGATGCAAGCCGATCGCGTCGGCGGCGATACCCTGCTGTCGCAGATCGTGCACATGGTCGCTGCGGCACAGCGAAGCCGCGCGCCGATCCAGAAACTTGCCGACGTGGTGTCCGCATGGTTTGTGCCGGCAGTGGTCATCGTCGCGATCCTCACTGCCCTTGCCTGGGGCAGCTTTGGTCCGGAGCCGCGCCTCGCGTATGCGATCGTCAACGCGGTCGCGGTACTGATCATTGCTTGTCCCTGTGCGCTCGGCCTCGCAACGCCGATGTCCATCATGGTTGCAGCCGGTCGTGGCGCAACCGAAGGCGTGCTGTTCCGGAACGCCGAAGCAATCGAGGTATTGCGGCAGGTCGATACGCTGATCGTCGACAAAACCGGCACACTCACCGAAGGAAAACCAAAGCTCACCTTTGTGATGGCGACCGCCGAATTCACTGAAGAGGAGATGCTGCGACTTGCCGCATCGCTGGAGCGCGCGAGCGAACACCCGCTCGCGGAAGCGATCGTGCGAGGTGTCGAAGAACGCGGCATCGAGCTGGCCGGCGTCACGGGCTTCGACTCCCTGACCGGCAAGGGCGTCAGCGGCTCGGTCGACGGGCGGCGGGTAGCGATCGGCAATCGCCACATCATTTCCGACGCCGGTGTCGGTGCACTCGAAGCGTTAGCCGAAAGCCGCCGGGGCGAGGGCGAAACCGTCGTGTACATCTCGATCGACAACCGGGCCGCCGGCCTGATCGGCGTGTCGGACCCGATCAAGCCATCGACGCCGGAAGCGATTCAGGCATTGCACGAGGAAGGCCTGCGCATCGTGATGCTGACCGGTGACAGCCGGACAACAGCCGAAGTCGTAGCGAAAAAGCTCGGCATCGACCAAGTCATCGCCGAAGTGTTACCGGATGCGAAAGCAGCAACCGTTCGAAAATTCCGCGCTGACGGACACATCGTGGCGATGGCCGGCGACGGTATCAACGATGCGCCGGCGCTCGCCGAAGCGCAGGTCGGCATAGCGATGGGGAGCGGCACCGACGTGGCCATGGAAAGCGCGGGCATCACCCTGGTCAAGGGCGATCTGCGTGGCATCACGCGGGCGCGCCGCCTTAGCCGTGCGACCATGAAGAACATCCGGCAGAACCTGTTCTTCGCTTTTGTCTACAACGCCCTCGGTGTGCCGGTTGCCGCCGGCATCCTGTACCCGTTCACCGGTATGTTGCTGAGCCCGATGCTCGCGGCCGCCGCGATGTCGATGAGTTCGGTATCCGTCATCGCCAACGCCTTGCGCCTGCGCCACGCGAAAACCTGAGCGAAATCCCGGTCAGAACCAGATGCGCAGACCGGCCACGGCCGTGGTCGTGTGGCGGTCTTCGCCCGATGCGCCCGCATAGTCGGCGGTGTCACCGTACAGACGATGCCAGTTGACGCCGATGTACGGTGCAAACTTGCGGTGAAACTCGTAACGCAATCGCAGTCCGAGATCGAGATCGCGAATCCCGGAACCGAGCGCGAACCCCGCTTCATCGCTCGCGCCGAGATTCATCTCGAATCGCGGTTGCAGTATCAGTTTCTGCGTCAGCAGCATTTCGTATTCTGCTTCGATCCGCAGCGACACTTTGCCGTCATCGGCGACGAACAGTGCGGTATCGATCTCGAACCATTGCGGCGCGAGGCCCTGCAGTCCGATTGCCAGGAACGTCCTCTGCGGGCCCGGTTCGAAGTCATGGCGCAGGCCGAGCTGCAGGTCGTAAAAGGCCGTAACGGCGCGTCCGTACAGGAGCTGCAGTTCGGCTTCTTCGCTGTCGCCTTCGGTTTTCCACCAGAGCTTGTGCCGGTCGAGCCCTGTCCAGCCCTGCACATCCCAAAGCCAGGTGTCGGGGGTCGGCTGGTATTCCAGCCGATCGGCCTGCACGAAACTCAGCGCGCCCTCGTGCATTTCGTCGGCGCGCAGTGGTAACGAAGCCGCAAGGCCAACGAGCAGCAGTGCCAGTTTCCTCATGGCCTCACCTCCTCGGCCCCGACGACGGACACCATGCGCATCATGCCGGCGACCATGTGGTACAGCAGGTGACAGTGAAACGCCCAGTTGCCCGGTGCATCGACGGTGATGTCGACGGAGAGTTTCTCGGCAGGTTTGAGCACCACCGTGTGCTTGCGCGGGTTGTAGCGGCCGTTGCCGTTCACCAGTTCCACGAACATGCCGTGCAGGTGTATCGGGTGCGACATCATGGTCTCGTTGACCAGCGTGAGACGCAGGCGCTCGCCGTAGTTGAACAGCACCGGACCGTCCACTTCGGAGAATTTTTGCCCGTCGAATGACCACATGTAACGGTGCATGTTGCCGGTAAGATGCAGTTCCAGCGTGCGCTCCGGTTTGCGCGTATCGCGGTTTGGCAGCAGGCTCCGGAGATCGGCGGATGTGAGGACGCGATGATCGAGGCCGGCCAGCCCGAGCCCGGGCTCGGCCAGCAAATTGCGCGTTTGATCGGGAACGTTGTCGACACCCGCCCCCTGCAAGTGATCGTGCGGTTGCGCAGCGGGCATTTGCATACCGTTATGCATGCTCCCGTGGTCCATGTTGTTGTGATCCATGGCGCCGTCAGCGGAATCCGTGTCCCCATGCGCCATGCCCATGTCGGCCATCGTCAGCAGCGGGGGTTCCCGCAGCGCCGGAATTTCCGCGCGCATGCCGGCAGCGGGAGCCAGCGTGCCGCTGACGTAACCGCTGCGATCCATCGATTCGGCAAAGATCGTGTAGGCACGTTCCACCGGTTCGACGACGACGTCGTAGGTTTCGGCGACGCCGATCTGGAACTCGTGCACCGTAACCGGTTCGACATCGATGCCATCGGCCTGCACCACCCGCATGTCCAGGTCCGGTATGCGTACGTTGAAGAAACTCATGGCGGAACCGTTGATGAAGCGCAGTCGCACCCGTTCCCCCGGCGCAAACAACGCCGTCCAGTTGGCCGATGCGTCGTGGCCGTTCATCAGGAAGGTGTACGTTGCTGCAGTGACATCCGCTATATCCGTGGGCGACATGCGCATGTCACCCCACATTTTCCGGTCGCTGAGCGTCGCCTTCCAGCCATTGTCTCGGGCATCCGCAAAAAGATCGGCAATCGTGCGTCGCCGGTAGTTGTAGTACTCCGGCATTTTTTTCAGGTTGGCGAAAATCCGCGCGGGATCCTCGAAGCTCCAGTCAGACAGCAACACGACGTACTCGCGGTCGTAATCGACCGGATCCTCGCCTTCGGGATAAATGATGATCGGCCCGTAAACACCGGTTTGCTCCTGGAAGCCGGAATGGCTGTGGTACCAGTACGTGCCGTTTTGCGCCAGGTCGAACTCGTAGCGAAAAGTCTCGCCGGGTCGTATGCCGTCGAAACTGATTCCCGGCACGCCGTCCATATTCGCGGGCAGGATCAGGCCGTGCCAGTGGATCGAACTGTCGT
>JAKEGN010000267.1 GCA_022615525.1 Woeseiaceae bacterium | reverse complement strand
TTGGCCGCCCCGATGCGCTTCGCGCTGGCATTGCGTTCCGCCCGCAAAGCCTCGGCCTCTATTTGCGCCGCTTTGCGCAGGTCCTCCAGGGACTGCCAGGCTGCGACATCGAAATCGAAGCCGCGTCGCGCGAGATTGGCGGCAACCTCGCTTGCGGATTGTCTCAGCAGTTTTGGATCAATCATTCCTTGTCGTCACCCGGGCCGGAAGGATCGGCAACTTTGCTCCGATCGCGATTCTTCTGCGCGAGCTCCTGCAGTTTCTCGCCTATTTTCAGCTCGAGGCCGCGCGGCACCGGATGATAATACTTGCGGTCCGGCATGTCGTCGGGAAAATACCGCTCGCCGGCGGCAAACGCGTCTTCTTCATCGTGGGCGTAGCGGTATCCCTTGCCGTAGTCAAGATCCTTCATCAGCCGGGTTGGCGCATTGCGTAAATGCAGCGGCACATCCAGCGAGCCGAATTCGGCGACATCCGCTGCCGCCGCATTCATCGCTGTGTAAACGGCATTGCTTTTCGCTGCGCATGCCAGGAAGACCACTGCCTGTGCCAGCGCCAGCTCGCCTTCCGGACTGCCGAGACGTTCCACCACCTCCCATGCGTCCAGGCAGATGCGCAGGGCCCGCGGATCGGCATTGCCGATGTCTTCAGAGGCCATGCGAATCATGCGCCGGGCGAGATAAAGCGGGTCGCAACCGCCGTCGATCATGCGCATGAGCCAGTACAGCGCCGCGTCCGGATCGGAGCCGCGTACGGATTTGTGCAGCGCCGAGATCTGGTCGTAGAAATACTCACCTTTCTTGTCGAAGCGGCGCCGCCCTCCCTGTACGACGTCCTCGGCGATGCTCCTGCCGATGGTGCTGCCGTCGGCAAGATCGATGGCGAGTTCGAGCAGGTTCAGCGCCCGCCTGGCATCGCCGTCAGCCGCCAGCACGATCAGATCGAGCGCTTCGTCGTCGATCGCTTTGCCCGCCGCAACGGGTTCCGCGTGGCTGCGGGCCAGGGCTCGCTGCACTATCAGCCGCAGCGCTGTTTCGTCGAGCGGCTTCAATACGTACACCCTCGCACGCGACAGCAAGGCGTTGTTGAGCTCGAAGGACGGATTCTCGGTTGTCGCACCGATGAAGGTCAGGGTGCCGTCCTCGACGTAGGGCAGGAATGCATCCTGTTGCGATTTGTTGAAGCGATGCACTTCATCCAGGAACAGGACCGTCTGCTTGCTTGATTGTCCGCGCAATCGGGTTGCTTCCAGCACTGCCGTTCGCACGTCCTTGACGCCCGCCATTACTGCAGACAAGCCGATGAAATGCGCGCCGGATGCATGCGCGACGATTCTTGCCAGCGTCGTCTTGCCCGTTCCCGGTGGTCCCCAGAACACCATCGAATGGGCTTTGCCCTGCTCGATTGACAGGCGTAAGGGTTTGCCTGGGCCCAACAGATGCTCCTGGCCAAAAAAGTCATCCAGGGTTGCGGGCCGCAAGCGATCAGCCAAAGGCCTTGCTTCGTCCGGCACATCCGTTGCGGTGCTTCCATGTGAAAACAGGTCAGCCAAGTTTGCTTTGCAACCAGTCTTCGAATCGTGGAGCCCAGCCGCCGGCGCCGGCCACAGCGAGCAGCATGCCCGCCACAATACCCGCCAAGTCAGCCGCAAGGTCCAGCAGCTCGGCGGAACGATAGGATACTGCTCGCTGCACAATCTCGATCAGTACACCAAATGCGAGCAGGCCGACTGCGATGCGCCAGTAGGACGAGGGCCGGAACTGGCCGCAAAACCAGAGTGCCAGGCCGAAGAACGTCAGCCCGTGCAACCACTTGTCGTGGAGGTCGAATCGCAGTGATGGATCGTCGGGCCAGAGCCAGTCCGCGGGCACCACGGTTGCCGTCATGACCAATGCGAGGCACACGATGCTCAGCAAGCCCCACGCCCGGGCGTAACGCAGTTCGAGCATCGCTCAGTCTGCAGCGTCTGAAACCACCGGTACGCCGACGACATCGACCCCCGGCGGCGGCACGAAGTCGAAACGATCTGCAGGTATCTCGCCGTTCACCACGACATCGAACAGTGCAACCAGGGTCTTCTGCTGCAGATTGTCGGAAAAGATCATGCGGCTGAGCTGGCCCTCGGTAAATCCGAGTTCGACCCGTTCGAAGCCGCTGTCCGATTCTCTCGGGCGCAGGCGGACCCACACCGTACCGCGATCGGTAAAGCTTCCGATGTACTCGAAATCCGCAAGCGCGTCGCTGGACCCGCCGAGAAGCAGCGCCGGCGTGTTCTGCAGGATCTCCTGCTGCGGCCGCACCGTCACTTGCATCAGGTCTGCGTCGTAGTTCCAGACATTCACACCGTCGGCGACCAGCAACTGTTCGTACGGCTCGCTGTTGGCCCAGCGAAAACGCCCTGGCCTCACGATCTCGACGGTCCCGGCGGATTCGTCCACGACGACGTCCGCGTCGTCGACCAGAGTCTGCTCGAATCGGGCCGACAGGCTGCTCACATCATTCAGGAACCGTTCGAGCAGCAGCTCGCCTTCGCTTTGCGCGCGATCCTCCGCCATTGCGAGGCCGGCGCAACAAAGGCCGGTAACCGCCAGAGTGGCTTTCAGCAGGTGTGACTTGATCAAGGCCGTTCCTTCTGTTGTCCCGGCGGTCCGCCGGCAATTCAGTCCTTGCCTGTCGGAACCAGGATGTCGCGCGAACCGTTCGACTGCAATGGTCCTACCAGGCCCGCCTGCTCCATCGATTCGACCATGCGGGCCGCGCGGTTGTATCCAATCTTGAGGCGGCGTTGAACACCGGAAATCGACGCCTTGCGCGTTTCGATGACGACCTGCACTGCCTGATCGTAGAGTGGGTCCTGTTCGGCATCGATCTCCTCGAGTGGCGGGATGTCTATTCCGCTGAGGCCCGGTGTTGGACCGCTCGGTGCTTCCAGAATTTCATCGATATAGCGCGGTGTGCCGCCCTTCTTCAGGTGCCGGACCACCGCATGCACTTCGTGGTCCGCCACGAATGCGCCGTGAACACGCGTCGGCACAGAGGTACCCGGCGGCAGGTACAGCATGTCGCCGTGGCCCAGCAGGTTTTCCGCGCCCATCTGGTCGAGGATCGTACGCGAATCAACTTTCGCGGAGACCTGGAATGCGATGCGAGTCGGAATATTGGCTTTGATCAGGCCGGTGATGACGTCGACCGACGGCCGCTGTGTCGCCAGCAGCATGTGAATGCCGGAGGCACGTGCTTTCTGAGCGAGTCGGGCAATCAGCTCCTCGATTTTCTTGCCGACGACCATCATCATGTCGGCCAGTTCGTCGATGATGACGACGATGAAGGGCAGCTCCGTGAGTATCGGCCGCGAAATCGGCTTGTCTTCATCGAACAGTTCGGGCGGCACGAAAGTCGGATCCGTCAGCGGAGTGCCGGCGTCAATCGCATCCTTGACCTTGCGGTTATA